>NZ_JAYFNG010000040.1:0-40059 GCF_034933565.1 Raineyella sp. | reverse complement strand
GTCCCGGCCACCGCCGCTCCGGCGTCTCCGGGTGTCCGGCGCTCCGGTGCCGGCGTGTTCGTCGTGCCCGGTGCCCGGTGCCCGGTGCCCGGGCGTGGGACGTTGCGGCGTGCGGCGCGGTGGGGTGCCCTGCCGGCGCTGGATCGGGTCGTATAACATAGGAGGCGTCAAAGGGGAAGGTCCGATTCCGGGCCGTCCCCTTTGTCATGCCCTGATTCGGGTGGATCGGGGCCCCACGAAGAAGGAGACACCCCATGAAGGACAAGAACGAGAGCACCAAGAAGTCCCTCGTCGACATCTGGCTGAACGGCTTCCGCGCGATCTCCACGGATCAGGCCAGGTCCACCGACTACGGCGTGCGGTTCTGAATCATCCCGGCGGCGGACAGTGTCGTCCGCCGGCCGTCCCACGGGGCTGGAGACCGAGGTCTTCGGCCCTTTTCGCTGCCCGCTGCGGCTCCTCCGGCCCGCCCGGCGCGGCCGCGGTGGAGCTGTGGTACGCGGCCAGGGCGTGCTGGATGCTGCGGGTGGACTCGTACAGCTGGCGGTAGAGCAGATAGAGGTCGTCGTACACCGGCTCCGGCCGGGGCTCGATCACCCGGACGACCGGGTTCCACTCGCTGATCGGCGCCGGGTCGGCGATCAGCGCGGCGGCCAGGTGGGCGTCCCCGTACGAGGCGCCGATGGTGACCTCCGTCACCTCCTGCGCCATCCCGGTGATGTCGCTGACCAGCTGGGACGACAGCGGCGACTGGATCCCACCGCCCACGGCCACGGTCCGGCGCGGCACGATGCCGGCGTCGTGGAAGGCCTCCAGATGGTGGCGCACCGCGTACCCGACGGCCTCCAGCGTCGCCCGGAACAGGTCGCCGCGGGTGTGGCGTACGGTCAGGCCGCAGATCGTGCCGCGGGCCGACGAGTCGAGGATCGGGGTGCGTTCCCCGTCGAAGTAGGGCAGCATCAGCAGCCCGCGGGCCCCCGGCCCGGAGTCCCGCGCCTCGCAGGTGAGGCTCTCGTAGGTGGACCCGCCCAGCAGATCACGGACCCAGGCGGTGATCGCGCCGGAGGTCCCCATCCCGCCCGACATCGTCCAGCGTCCCGGCACCAGCCCGGGACTGCCCCACATCATCGGATGGCTGACCCGGTGGTCCTGGGTCGCGACGAGGCACAGCGTGGTGCCGTACATCAGCATCAGGTCCCCGACCTCGGTCGCACCGACCGAGTGCGCCTCGGCCCACGCGTCGATCGTGCCGACGGTGACCGGGGCCCCGGCCCGCAGGCCGGGCACCCGGGCCGCCACCTCCGCGGTGACATCGCCGGCCCGGTCGCCGGCCCAGGCCAGCCGCGGGAAGGTGATCCCGGGGGCGACCACGGCGCAGCGCTCGGTGAACCACTCCAGCCGGGCCGCGTCATACAGCGGGACGCATTGCCCGGCCGACTGGTGGTCGAGGACGTACTCGCCGGTGAGCCGGTGCACCAGCAGGCTCGCCGGCATGTGGAAGGTCCGCGCCGCCGCGTACGCCGCGGGCTCCTGCTCCCGGAACCAGGTGAACTTCGGCCCGACCGACTGGGTGGACAGGTAGGCGTCACCGGTGCGGTAGATCTCCTCGGCGCCGAACAGCTCGTTCAGTTCGCGGATCTGCTCGGCGGAGCGGGTGTCGACCCCGTACAGGGCCGCCGGCGCCACCCCATGGCCGTCCGCATCGCAGAGCATCAAGGTCGGTCCCATGCCCGACACCCCGACGGCGGCGAACCCGGTGGGGGCGAGAGGGCTGAGCTCGGTGCACAGGGCGACGAACTCGTGCCACCACACCTCGCCGTCCATCGAGACCAGCCCGGGGCGGCTGCGGTCGACCCGGTGCGTACGTGTCGCACTGCCCAGGATCCGCCCGTCGAGGGAGATGGCGACGGCTTTCGTGCTGGAGGTACCGACATCCACCCCGAGCACGACGCTGCTGCACATGGCCCCCAGTCTGCCAGCATGCCGGACGAGCGGACAGGGGGCGTCGGTCGGCTCCGGGTCAGGCCTCGGCCTGCTCGGGCTCGGACTCCCGCGAGGCCGGGTGGAAGCGGGAGAGCAGGATGACCCCGGTGACCGCCAGCGCAGCGGCCAGCACCATCGTCGCGGCGGCGGTGGCGGTGATCGCCGCGCCCTCACCCAGGACGGCGATGCCGAAGACCACCGCGGCGATCGGGCCGACCGCGTTCATCGCGCCCACCACGGTCTCGGCGGGGCCGTTGGCGTAGCCCTGCTGCATCAGGGCGGTGGCCACGACCGAGCCGGCCACCAGCATCACGATGACGATCCAGAAGGTGGCCGAGGTGCGCCAGCTGCCGGCGCCGACGTACTCCCCGGCGGCCTTGACCAGCCCGGACTCGAGCCCGAAGATCACCGCGCCGGCGGAGGCCCAGGCGAAGCACCGCCACGCGACCGGACCGCGGGCGCCGACCACGGCCAGTGCCCCGGCCACGGCGAAGACGACCAGCGCGCCCACCACCAGCCAGCTGTCGTCGAACACGTCGTGCTCGACGGCGTGCCGGACCGCCACCACGGCGAACAGGCCGGTCCCGGCGACGGCCAGGCCGACCGCCCCCCACAGCGCCGGCGCGACGCGGTGGCCCTGCATCCGGCTGGCCAGCAGGACCGTCCACGGCACGGCCAGGATGGCGAGCGGCTGCACGACGGTGACCGGGGCCAGCATCAGGGCCGCGACGGAGATCACCGCGCCGGCGCCGTTGAGCGCCATCCCGAGCCACCATCGCGGGGAGCGGACCAGCGCCCACAACTGGCCGCCACTGAGGCTCTGTCGCCCGGTGGCGTCCTCGGACCGTTCCCCGACGACCTGTTCCCCGACGACCTGTTCCCCGACGACGCCGTGCTGCAGGGTCGCCGACCACGCGAACAGCACGGTGGTGAGGACCGTCAGCAGGACGGCCAACGGAAGGTTCTGGTTCACGGGGCCCCCGGGGAGAAGGTTGCAGCCGGACAGGCGGCCGACAGCAGGAGCGTAGCCGCTGCGGGTGACACCGGGGGAGCCCCGATCAGCCGTCGGTGCCGGGGAGCGGCCGGGTGGCCGGCAGCACCAGCATGGCCAGCGCGGAGACGAGGCCGACGACCAACAGGGCGTGCAGCACCCCGACGCGGTCACCGAGGAAGCCCAGCAGCGGCGGGCCGGCGAGGAAGGCGGTGTAGCCGATGGTGCTGACGACGCTCAACCGGGCGGCCGCCCGGGCCGGGTCGTCCGCCGCGGCGGACATGCCGACCGGGAACCCGAGGCTGGCACCGATGCCCCAGAGCGCGGCACCGGCGAAGGCGACCGGGGCAGTGCCGAGGACGACCAGCAGGCAGCCGACGATCGCCGAGGCGAAGAGCACCAGCAGCACCGGCTGGCGGCCGTACCGGTCGAGCACCCGGGGGCCGAGGACGCGTCCGATGGTCATGAAGGCCAGGAACACCGCCAGCGCCACGACACTGAGTGCCTTCTCGACGTGGTGGCCGTCGAGGAAGGCGACCGCCAGCCAGTCGTTGGCGGTGCCCTCGGTGAAGGCGGCGGCGAGCACCATGACCCCGACGAGGAGCGTACGGGGCTCGGTCCACGCGGAGCGGGCGCGTGGCCCGGCGGCAGGGGAAGCCGTGCCGTGGGGAGCCGCGGTCGGGGCCGGCGCCGCACCGGGCAGGAACCTCCTGGTGCCCCACAGCACGGCGGCGACGCAGAGCACCGCCATCGCGCCGACATGGGCCAGCAGCGGCACCTCGAGCCGGACCAGGATCGCGCCGACCAGCGCGGCCAGCACGGTCCCGGCGCTGAACGCGGCGTGGAACCACGGCATGATCGCGCGCCGCAGCGCTCGCTCGATGACGCTGCCCTCGAGGTTCTGCGCCACGTCCCACACGCCGTTGCCCAGACCGACCAGGAAGAGCCCGGCCATCACCACCGGGACCGGGGCGGCCAGGGTGACCGCGAGGGCGGCCAGCAGCATGCCCGGGACGGCCGTCACCAGCCCGAGTCGTACGGTGCGCACCGAGCCGAAGCGTTGCAGCAGCCGGCCGGCGACCGGCAGGCCGCACAGCGCTCCGGCCGACACGGCGAGGAGCAGGAAGCCGAGCCGGCCGGGGGAGAGCCCGAGCAGGTGCTTGACATCGGGGACCCGCGACATCCAGGTCGCGAACATGAACCCGTTGACGCCGAACACCGCCAGATCGCCGTTGCGGGCCCGTACGGCCGTGGCGAGCGCGCCGTCCACCCCTCCCGGCCGGTCGTCGGGTGGGGTCGACCGCTTCTCCGGTCCCGTCGCCCCGTCCATGGTCACGCGACGCTCCCTCCACGCCCTGGTGTCGCTGCCCGGTGCACGAACAGCGATGCCCGCTCTGAGCAGAGCGGGCATCGTGATGGCGGAGGATACGAGATTCGAACTCGTGAGGGCGTGAACCCAACCCGCTTTCCAAGCGAGCGCCATAGGCCTCTAGGCGAATCCTCCGTCGGAGGACTCTACATGAGCGCGGAGGTTTCACCAATTCGTCGCGCGCCGTTCGTCGGGTGCCGTGCGCGCGGCTCCGGACGGTGAGGGGAGGGTGACGGCGAGTACGGCGACGGTGAGGGGGCGACAGTGACGGGGAGGGTGACGGCGAGTTGGGTGCGGCGCGAACATCCCCTACACTGGGCCGAGGTCCCCCGTGTGGCGTTACCTCGCCCAACTCCCCCAGGGTCGGAAGGCAGCAAGGGTAAGCGAGCTCTGTCGGGTACGCGGGGGACCCCTTTTTTCTGCCCGGGTGTGCCGGGTGTCCCCTTTCCGCAGCGTCTGCAGGCCGCCGGTTCCGGCCCGACGGACGTTGTCAGTCCCACCGCATAGGGTGTGCACCGTGGACGAAGACGACGAGCTCGAGCTCTGGGAGGCTGACGCCGATCTCGACGACGTCGAGCCCGAGGAGGTCGACCCGGACGACCCCGACGGTGACGTCGCGCTGGACGTCGCACCCCGGACGGGTGCGGGGCTCTTCGCCCCGCCCGCTGCTGCGGAGACCGGAGCTCCGGCCCCGGTGGACGGTCCGGCCGTGCCGATGTCCGGGCCGACCGAGACCCTCGCGCTCTACCGTCGCTACCGGCCCGACACATTCGCCCAGGTCGTCGGGCAGGAGCACGTCACCGCCCCGCTGCAGCGCGCACTTGCGAACAACCGGGTCAACCACGCCTATCTGTTCTCCGGTCCGCGCGGTTGTGGCAAGACGACCTCGGCGCGCATCCTCGCCCGGGCGCTGAACTGTGAGAACGGCCCCGCGCCGGAGCCCTGCGGCCACTGCCGGTCCTGCCGCGACCTGGCCACCGGGGGGCCGGGCTCCATCGACGTGATCGAGATCGACGCGGCCTCGCACGGTGGCGTCGACGACGCCCGGGACCTGCGCGAGCGGGCGTTCTTCGCCCCGGTGTCCAGCCGCTACAAGATCTACATCATCGACGAGGCCCATATGGTGACCACGCAGGGCTTCAATGCCCTGCTGAAGCTCGTCGAGGAGCCACCGCCGCACGTCAAGTTCATCTTCGCGACGACCGAGCCGGACAAGGTGATCGGCACCATCCGGTCGCGGACCCACCACTACCCGTTCCGGCTGGTGCCACCGAAGGTCCTCACCCGCTACCTCGGCGAGATCTGCGAGCACGAGGGGATCACCGTCGAGCAAGGTGTCCTGCCGCTGGTCGTCCGGGCCGGTGGCGGGTCGGTCCGCGACTCACTGTCGGTCCTCGACCAGCTCCTCGGGGGGGCGTCCGAGCGGGGCGTGACGTACGAGCACGCCACCGGCCTGCTCGGGTACACCCCGGAGAGCCTGCTCGACGAGATGGTCGACGCCTTCGCCGCGGGCGAGGGGGCAGGGGTGTTCTCGGTCGTCGACAAGGTGATCGAGGCCGGGCAGGATCCGCGTCGCTTCGCCGAGGACCTGCTCGGTCGACTGCGCGACCTGGTCATCATCGCCGCAGTCCCCGATGCGCTGTCCAACGGCCTGGTCGATGTCTCCCCCGAGCAGGGCGAGACGTACGCCACCGAAGCGGGGGCGATGGGCCTGGGGGAGCTGACCCGAGCGGCGGATGTGATCGCCGAGGGGCTGACCCAGATGCGCGGCACGACCGCTCCGCGCCTCCATCTGGAACTGATGTGTGCCCGGGTGCTGCTGCCCGGTGCCGACGTCGCCGAACGGGGCCTCAACGCCCGGCTCGACCGGATCGAGCGCCGGCTCAACCTGGGCGGACTCGACACCGGCCTGCCGGTGACCGAGTCACCGCGCGCCGGAGGGGGCGCTCCCGCGCCGGAGGGCGAGCGTCGCCCGCGCGGCCGTCGTGCCGAGCGCGGCGCCACCGAAGTCTCCGGAGCGCCGATGGCTCCGGATGTCCCGTCGACCGCCCCGTCGCCGACCACCCGGAATGTCGTGACGCAGAACGCAGCCACCGAGGCGGCCGGCCCCGTCGCGGCGCCGGTGGCTGCGGCCCGGCCCGTTCCGCCGGCCCCTGCTCCGGCTGCCGCGTCCCGGTCCGTTCTGCCGGCCCCCGCTCCGGCTGCCGTGACCACGCCGTCGACCCGGCCGGTCCGCCCCGAACGTCCGGCCCGTCCCGAGCGTCCCGGCGCGGCGCGTCCCGACCGGCTCCGACCGGAGTCCGCCGCACCGTCGGTGCCCGCGCCGCAGCCTGCTGCACCGCAGCCGGTCACCCCGCCGACTGTCATCGCCCAGCCCGTCGCTCCGCCGCAGACGGTCGGCGAGCAAGCCCGGTCGGCGGCGAACGCCCCCGGTGGGCGCGGCCTGTCGACCCAGGAGGCGCAGGCCCGATGGGGTGAGGTCCTGGAGGCTGTCGGCGCCCGACGCCAGTTCACCAAGGTCCTGCTCGAGGGGAACGCCGCCGTGGTGTCCCTGGTCGACAACGTGCTCACGGTCGCCCTCAGCACGCCCGGGGCCCGCTCCGGCTTCGAGCGGCCCCGCGAGCGCGAGGTGTTCATGCAGGCCGTGACGCAGGTGTTCGGAGCTGCCCTCCAGGTGGAGACACTGATCGACGCGGACGTGGTCCGCCAGCAGCACAATCGGCGCGGCGGCAGCCAGCCATCGGCCCATCGTGCCGCCCCGGCCCCCGCCGTACCTACGACAGCGCCGACCGCGCCCACGACAGCGTCGGCCGGATCCGCGTCAGCACCCGAACGGCAGGGCGAACCACAACCGTCGGTGAGCCCGCGCCGCGGACAGCGGGGATCACGCGGGGGCAGGTCCTCGGGACCCGTCGCGCCTGATCCGGCGCGCCGGCCCGCTCACGACGACGTCCCACCGCCGCTCGAACCCCCGGACGATCCCTGGGACGAGCCGCCGCCCGAGGACGACCCGTACGGCGCCCCGTACGCACCGCCGCGTGGGGACCAGACGGTGTCCCGGTCGGTGACTTCGGCCCCTGCGGCGGCACCGTCCTCGGGGGCACCGCGCTCCGCCCCGTCTGCCCGGTCGGCCACGGCCCCGGTCCGGGCGTCGGGCCTGGCCCCGGCCGCTGACACTGCGGAGGTGTCAGCCGGCTCGTCCGCGCCGCCTGGCATGTCGGTTCCGGTCGGTTCGCCCGTCCCGGCCACCGGCCAGGAGCCCGAAGCTCCGGCGGCCGCCGCGCCGCCGCGACCCAGTCGGTACTCGCAGGTGGCGGCCGCCCCGCCACCACCGCGTGACCTCACCCCCGAGGTGGAGGCTGCCGCGTACGCCGACGACGACGAGACTGTCGGCGAGGGCTACGAGAGCGCCGCCGAGCTGCTGACCAACGTCCTGGGTGCCGAGTTGCTGCTGGAGGAGCAGCAGGACACCGGGCTGGGCGCCTGACGGTCGCTGCCCGCGGCTCCGGTCGGAGTCGCCGTTTCCGCGTCGGATGGAATTGCGGGGCGGGGCCGGAGTCGGGCCCCAGGGCAGGTGCTGGGATCTGACCCGGCCGTGAATCTGACCCGGCCGTGGGACCTGAGCCGGCCGCGGCTCAGTCGGTGCCCGGCCAGAGCCGGGCGACGACCTCACCGGCCGGTTCCTCAGCCGCGAGCCGCCAGCCCGTCCCGGCCCACAGGTGCGTGTGCTGCGGGTCCCCGGCCGCCGCGGCGGCGCGCCGGATCGGTCCGGCCACCTGGTTCACCGCCGGGTAGCAGGCCGGCGCCAGGGCGTCGTACGCCTCGACGAACGCGTTGCGCAGCCCGCGGGCGAGTCGCCCGGAGAAGCAGCGGGTCAGCACCGTCTCGGTGAAGCCCGGCTGTGTGAGGGCGGCCCGATGGGTCGGGTTGGTGCCGGCCTCCGGGGTGAGCAGGAACGCGGTGCCGAGCTGGGCCGCCACCGCCCCCGCCTCGAGCACGCGGCGGACCTCGGCCGTGTCGCTGAGACCTCCGGCGGCGATCAGGGGCACCGGCACCGCCGCCCGGACAGCCGCGAGCAGCGTGTCGAGCGGCGTCGTCGGTGCCGGGTCGCTGGTCCGGAAGGTGCACTGGTGCCCGCCCGCGTCCGGCCCCTGGACGACGAGGGCGTCCAGGCCGCGCCGGACCGCCTCGAGCGCGTCGTCGACCGAGGTCACCCCGCCGACCAGATAGCTGTCCACGGCGTGCAGCCGCTCCACGGTCGTCCGGTCCGGCAGCCCGAAGGTGAAGGAGACGACCGGCACCGGGTCGTCCACCAGCAGCTCGACCTTGTCCTGCCAGGAGTCGTCGTCCGGTGCCGGCTCGGGCAGTTGCTCGACGCCCAGCTGGGCCGCCAGCGGGAGCAAGGCCTGACGGTACGCCTCGACCGCCGCGACATCGATCGGGGTGGGGTCGGGGACGAAGAGGTTCACCCCGAACAGGTCGGTCCCGCCGGTCCGGACCTCGGCGATCGCGGCGGCCACCGTGGCGGGTGTCCGGTACCCGGCGGCGAGGAAGCCGAGCCCGCCGGCCGCACCGACCGCCCGGACCAGGGCGGGGGTCGACGGGCCGCCGGCCATCGGGGCGGCGATGATCGGGACGCGCAGGGCGGGGAACTCTCGCATGGTCCGTCACGCTATGCGGCGACGGGGGCATTGGGAAGGGTGGCGGGCCGGTCGGCGGTCAGGATAGGGGCCGGTCGGCGGTCGGGATACCGGCCGGTCGGGGGTCGGGATAGGGGCCGGTCGGCGGTCGGGATGGGGCCGACCGACGGTGAGGAAGCGGGGTCGGTCGGTGGTCAGATCGCCTCGGCCACCCGGAGCACCCCGGCACCCTCGATGTCGCCGTGGGCGAGGTAGCGCAGCGCCCGGTCGGCCTCGTCGAGGGGATACTCGTGGGTCGTCGGGTGCAGCCCGAGCCGGTCGGCCAGGGTGAGGAACTCCTCGCCGTCGCTGCGGGTGTTCGACTCCACGCTGGTCAGCGTCTTCTCGTGGAAGACCGCATCGTGGTAGTCGAGCGCCGGGATGTCGGACATGTGGATCCCGGCGCAGGCCAGTGTCCCGCCGGCGCCGAGCGCGGCCAGGGCGTACGGCACGATGTCGCCGGCCGGGGCGAAGATGATCGCCGAGTCGAGTGGCACCGGCGGCATGTCCCGGGCATCGCCGGCCGAGGCGCAGCCCAGCTCGAGGGCGAACCGACGCGCCTGCTCCCCGCGGGTCAGCACATGCACCTCGATGCCCTGGGCCAGCGCCACCTGGGCCGCCAGGTGGGCGCTGCCGCCGAACCCGTACAGTCCCAGCCGGCCGCCCGGCGGGACGTTCGCCCGGCGTAGCGCCCGGTAGCCGATGATCCCGGCGCACAGCAGCGGGGCCGCGGTGGCGTCGTCGAACCGTGCGGGCAGCCGGTAGGTGTACCCCTCCGGGACGGTGGTGTACTCGGCGTAGCCGCCGTCGGCGTCCCAGCCGGTGTAGTGCGAGCGGGTGCAGAGGTTCTCCCGGCCCGTACGGCAGGCCCGGCAGACACCGCAGGTGCGCCGCAGCCAGGGGACCCCGACCCGCTCCCCGGTGACGAACCGTTGCGCGCCCGGCCCGGCGCCGACGACCTGCCCGACGATCTCGTGGCCCGGTGTGACGTGCTCGCGGTGCACCGGCAGGTCACCCTCGGCGACGTGCAGGTCGGTGCGGCACACCCCGCAGGTGAGCACCCGGACCAGCACCTCACCGGGGCCGGGTGTCGGGATCTCCTTCTCGACGAGTTCGAGGGGGCCGCCGTCCAGTGGGCCGGGCGTACGCACCTGCCATGCGCGCATGATGATCTCCTTGTCGGGCTCACCCCAGTCCACCACGTCGCGGGCGTGGCGGCCAGCGGTCCCGGCCCGTCCGCCCAGGACCCCGCCCAGGACCCCCGCTCTCGGCCCCCGCTCTCGGGTCCCGCCGTCGGCCCCGTCCGGCGCGTACGTCGTTGTCGGCGCGTACGTCACTGTCGGGGGGAGCCTCTAGGCTGGGGGCGCACACCGCGACACACGGCGAAAGGACCCCGATGACCGAGGGATTGCCCCAGGGATTCGACATGAATGCACTCATGCAGCAGGCGCAGGCCATGCAGACGCAGATGCAGCAGGCGCAGGCGGAGCTCGCCGTCACCTCGGTCTCCGGCACCGCCGGCGGCGGTCTGGTCACCGTGATGATGACCGGTTCCGGCGAGGTCACCGCGGTCACCATCAAGCCCGAAGCCTGCGACCCGGAGGACACCGAGACCCTCGGTGACCTGATCGTCGCGGCCCTGCGGGACGCGAACAACCAGGCGGCCGCGCTGGCCCAGCAGAAGCTCGGTCCGCTCGCCGGCGGGATGGGCCTCGGGTTCTGAGTGGCAGCCATCTATGACGGCCCGATCCAGGACCTGATCACCGAGCTCGGTCAGCTTCCCGGGATCGGGCCGAAGTCGGCCCAGCGCATCGCGTTCCATATCCTGTCCGCGGACAAGGAGGACGTGATGCGGCTGGTCGACGCCCTCGTGCAGGTCAAGGACCGGATCAACTTCTGCACCACCTGCTTCAACGTGTCCGAGGGCGACACCTGTTCGATCTGCCGTGACCTGCGGCGCGACGCCGCGATGATCTGCGTGGTGGAGGACGCCAAGGACGTCGTGGCGATCGAGCGCACCCGCGAGTTCCGCGGCCGCTACCACGTGCTCGGCGGCTGCATTAGCCCGGTCAACGGCGTCGGGCCCGACCAGCTGCACATCCGCGAGCTCGTCGGCCGACTCGCCGACGGGGCGGTCCAGGAGGTCATCATCGCCACCAATCCGACCATCGAGGGTGAGGCGACGGCGACCTACCTGAGCCGGCTGCTGCTGCCGATGGGGCTCACCGTGTCGCGGCTGGCGAGCGGGCTGCCGGTCGGCGGTGACCTGGAGTACGCCGACGAGGTCACCCTCGGCCGGGCGTTCGAGGGCCGTCGTGCCCTCGCCTGACGCGCTCGCCGACGAGCCGGCGGCCGGGGTGGCGCCGCGGACCGTACGCCTCGTCGCGACCGACCTCGACAACACCCTGCTGCGCTCCGACAAGTCGATCAGCCCCCGCACCGATGCCGTGCTGCGGGCCGCCGCCGACGCGGGTGTCGTGGTGGTGCCGGTCACGGCACGCCAGCGGGTCGGCGTGCTGGCCGTCGCGCCCCAGTTCGTCGAACTCGCCGATGCCTTCGGCGGGTGGGCGGTGTGCTCCAACGGCGCACTCGGCGTCGACCTGGTGACCGGGGAACGGCTGTTCGAGGCGACGATGGGCGTCGACGCCCAGCACGACCTCCTGACGCTGTTCAGCGACGCCGTCCCGGACGTCCGGTTCTGTGCGGTCCGGGATGGCGGCGACGGGTTCCTGGTCGAGGCCGGCTACGCCGAGCTGTGCGTCTGGACCGACCACAGCCGCGACCCCCGGACGATGCAGATCGCCGACCGGGCGGCCCTGACGGACGTTCCCAACCTCAAGATGGTGGCCCGCCACCCGCAGATCAGCGCCCGCGACCTACTGGCCACCTTCCGGGCCCTGGAGATCCCCGGCCTGCGCGCCACCTCGTCCGGTGCGCCCTTCCTGGAGATCTCCGCCGCCGGCGTCGGCAAGGCGTACGGCCTGCAGCGGCTCACCGAGCGGCTGGGGATCGGCCCGGACCGGGTCGTCGCGTTCGGCGACGGCCTCAACGACCTCGACATGCTCGAGTGGGCCGGCCTGGGCGTGGCAGTGGCCAACGCCGAGCCCGAGCTCCTCGCCGTCGCCGACCGGATCGCGCCGAGCTGCGACCAGGACGGCTTCGCGCAGGCACTCGAGGCACTGTTGCCCTGACGGGCTCGGACGGACCGGGGCGGGCGGGCCGATAATGGGTGTCGTGGAGAACGACAGGGCGCCACGATGGTGGCTTCGCATCGCCACGTTGGGCACCGATGGCCATGACCCACGCGATGACGCCGAGCTCGCCCTGGGTGTCATCTTCATCGTGCTGGGGGCCGGCGTCGTCATCCAGGCGCTGCTCGCCATGCCGGCCGGTGCGCCGTTGTCCACCGTACGGACCGGGTACGTGTCCCTGACGCTCGCGATGAGCGTCGCGGTGGTCGGTTTCTGTGCCGCGACGTTGCGACGGGGGGCCGTCCCGGCGTCCTGGGGGTGGGTGATCCTCGTCCTCGCGGTCGGCTCGATGCCCGTGTTCACCGCCATCATGCCGGCATCCGAACTGCTCGGCTCGTGGACGGTGTCGGTCTTCGCCTTCGCGCAGTTGAGCGTCGCCGCTGCCGGGGTATGGGTACGCTCCGTGCCGCGTACCGTGCTGCTCTCCCTGGCCGTGGCCGCCTACTACAGCTGGCTGCTCCTCGCCGCCGGCGGTCCCTACGGTCAGGTGTCGGTCGTCGTGAACGCGCTCAACTATCCGGTCTTCGCCCTGACCATCTCACTCGTCTCGCAGTACTGGCGGGTCCTCGCCCGGCGGTCGTACGACGCCCATCAGGCGGCACTTCTGGCCACCCGACAGATGGAGCTCGACCGGTATCGGATGACGGTGCACGACACGAGCGGCATCCTGTGCCTGCTCGGTGACGAGACGACCCCACCGGAGGTGTTGCCTGCCGTGCGCCGACAGGCGCTGGCCGAGGCGAACCGGCTGCGTCACTACCTCACGCGCTCCCCGGCGGGTGCCGGGGACGCCGGCATGCCCGGTTCGGGGCGAGCGCGGCTGGGGGACGTGCTCGGGGAGGCGGTGGCGGGCTTCGGTGACCTGCCGCTGGAACTGTCGACCGCCCTCGGCGGCGACGCGGTCGTGGCGGAGGCCGACGCGGTGGCGGTCCAGCTGGCGGTGGAGACGCTGCTGCACAACATACGGCGGCATGCCGAGGCCTCGACAGTGTGGGTGCACGCCGACCGGGCGGGCGATCGGTGGGAGGTCGTCATCCGCGATGACGGGGTAGGGTTCACCGCCGGCCCCGAGACGTACGGCTTCGGGCTGCGCACACAGGTGCTGGCAGCTCTGTCGGAGCGGGGCATCACCGTCGACATCGAGGCGGCCCCCGGCGAGGGCTGCGCCGTCACGCTCTCGGGGCCGGTGGCGGCCCCCGCCAGCAGGACCGGTGGCGGCGCCGGCCGGCGGGACCGGCCATGACACACCCTGACGCAGCCCGGCAGGACGAACGCCAGCGGCCCCGCGTCGTGGTCATCGACGACAGCACGCTCGTCCGCGAAGCGTTCGGCATGGTCCATCCGGGCCTCGAGCTCCTCGGCGCCTGGCCCACGATCGAGCCACTCCTCGCGCAGCGGCCGGCGGCCGAGTTGGTCGTGCTCGACCTGCACCTGGGGGCCGATGATCGGCCCGACGTACGCCAGGGCACCCGGGCCATCCGGGCGGTGAGCGCCGCCGGCTACCGGATCTGCCTCTACACCGACGAGAGCCGCCCGCTGGTGCTGGCGCAGTGCCTCCGGGCGGGCGCCGACGGGCTGGTGCGCAAGAGCGCTCCGAGCGCCAGGGCCGAGGCCGACTTCCTCGAAGCGGCCGCCGGTGGTGCGGTGCTGCCGCCGTCGCTGGTGAGCCTCGCCGAGCTGCTGGAGCGCCGCGGCGCACTGCCGGAACTCACCGATCGCCAGCGCCAGGTGCTGGGCGCCCGCGCCCGCGGTGAGAGATGGGCGTCGATCGCCCAACGCCTGTTCATCACCGAGCGGGTGGCGCGCGAGCACATGGAGGCCGTGTCGAAGAAGCTGTCGGATCGCCTCCGGGACACCTCACCGGCCGATCTGGAGCGGATGCTCGGCACCGGGCCCGGGGACCTCGTCGACTGATCCCGTCAGCGGACTTCCGGTCGGCGGACAGCCGGTTCGCGGAGTCCCCTCCGCCGGATCCGGTGGCGATCGGGCGGACGGCGATGGCGGATCACTGGTCGACAGGGCCCCCCGGACCCTGCCGACCAGCAATCCGCTGCCGGGCGTCACCATCCCCCACATGGGACCCTGCCGACTCCACGCTAGGCGGCGGAGCCGATCCCCAGGAACCCCCGGAAACGGGGGTTCCCGAGTGCCCCGGGGGCCGAGTGCCCGGGCACGGGACCGCCGGACGGTGAGCGGGTGACCGGGTCGTACCGGCCGGATGGTCGGCTGGCACCTGCTGAAGAGGACCGCCTACACTGTCGACGTCGCACGGCGAGGATGGGGCCATCACCCCGGAGCTGCCGGAAGAACGGTCGTCCGCCCCGGCGGACGGCTCACTAGAACCGGCTGCGGCGTGAACGAAGCGGGTGGGTCCGGCGCGGACCCATCAAGAAGGGTGGTACCGCGGGTCCCCTCGTCCCTTCCTGCACCCGGCCCGAGCCGAGGCCGGTGTGGTGACGAGCGACGAGGACGGACATGACGCAGGAGATCGCACCGGGCGCGCGTACGGAGCAGCGCGACCCCGCTGAGCAGACGGCCCGGGCCGCTGCCGCACAGGTGAACGCGGCTGCCGAGCAGGGGCACTTCGAGGGGGCCTACCACGCGGTCCCGGCGCAGATCGACCTGCCCGCGACCGAACACCGCATCCTCGACTTCTGGGCCGCGAACGACGTGTTCGCCCGCTCCGAGGAGCGCACCCGGGGCGGGCAGCGCTGGACCTTCTTCGAGGGCCCGCCGACCGCCAACGGCATGCCCGGCACGCATCACATCGAGGCGCGCGTCTTCAAGGACATCTTCCCGCGGTTCCGGACCATGCAGGGCTACTACGTCGAGCGCAAGGCCGGCTGGGACTGCCACGGCCTGCCCGTCGAGCTGGCCGTCGAGAAGGAACTCGGCATCAACGGCAAGCCGGAGATCGAGCAGTACGGCATCGAGGCGTTCAACGCGAAGTGCCGCGAGTCGGTCACCCGCCACGTCGACGCGTTCGGCGAGCTCACCGAGCGGATGGGCTACTGGGTCAACCTGGACGACGCCTACTGGACGATGGACTCCTCCTACGTCGAGTCGGTCTGGTGGTCGCTCAAGGAGGTGTACGAGCGCGGCATGCTGTCCCAGGACGAGCGGGTCGCCCCGTACTGCCCCAAGGACGGCACCACGCTGTCCGACCACGAGGTCGCCCAGGGCTACGAGGACGTCGTCGACACGACCGCCTTCGTCCGCTTCCCGGTCAGCTCCGGGCCGTACGCCGGCACGGCCGACATGGTCATCTGGACCACCACGCCGTGGACCCTGCTGGCCAACACCACCGTCGCGGTCGGCCCCGACATCACGTACGTCACCGCCACCGATGGCGACTCCACGGTGATCGTCGCCGAGGACAACGTCGCGACCGCGCTCGGCGAGGGCTGGACGGTGCAGGACCGGTTCCCCGGCGCGGCGATGGAGGGCTGGACCTACCGACGGCCGTTCGAGGTCGTCGACCAGCCCGGTCACGCGTTCTTCGTGGTGCTCGAGGACTATGTCGCGACCGGTGAGGGCACCGGCCTGGTGCACCAGGCGATGGCGTACGGCGAGGACGACTTCCGCTCCAGCAAGCGCCACGGCATCGAGCTGGTCAACCCGATCGGTCCTGACGGGCACTTCCACGACGACCTGGACGTGGTCGGCGGGATGTTCTTCAAGGACGCCGACAAGGCGGTGCTGGCCGACCTGACCAGGCGCGGTCTGCTCTTCGGGACGCTCGACCACGAGCACCCCTACCCGCACTGCTGGCGTTGCCACACCCCGTTGATGTACTACGCGACGCCGTCGTGGTACATCCGCACCACCCGGATCAAGGAGGAGCTGCTGCGGGAGAACGAGCGGACCACCTGGTACCCGGAGACGATCAAGTGGGGCCGCTACGGCGACTGGCTCAACCACAACGTCGACTGGGCGCTGTCGCGGACCCGTTACTGGGGCACGCCGCTGCCGATCTGGATCAACGACGAGACCGACGACCAGATCTGCATCGGATCGCTGGCCGAGCTCGGCGAGCTGGCCGGGCGGGACCTGGCCGACCTCGACCCGCACCGCCCGTTCATCGACGCGGTGACCTTCACCCGGCCCGGCGTGCCCGGCACCTACCGTCGGGTGCCGGAGGTGATCGACGCCTGGTACGACTCCGGGTCGATGCCCTTCGCGCAGTGGGGATACCCGTACGTCGACGGGTCGCAGGACGCGTTCAAGCACGCCTACCCGGCGGACTTCATCTGCGAGGCGACCGACCAGACGCGTGGCTGGTTCTACTCGCTGATGGCGGTCGGCACCGCGGTGTTCGACCGGTCGTCGTACAAGAACGTGCTCTGCCTGGGCCACATCCTGGCCGAGGACGGCAAGAAGATGTCCAAGCATCTGGGCAACATCCTTGAGCCGATCCCGCTGATGGACAAGCACGGCGCCGACGCGGTGCGCTGGTTCATGGCCGCCTCCGGATCGCCGTGGGCGGCCCGCCGGGTGGGCGACACGGCGATGCAGGAGATCGTCCGCAAGGTGCTGCTGACGTACTGGAACTCCGCCTCGTTCCTGGCGCTGTACGCCGCGGCGAACGACTGGAGCCCGGAGAACGCCGACGGCACCCGCAAGGACGTGCCGCCGGCCGATCGTCCGGTGCTCGACCGCTGGCTGGTGTCGGAGACCAACGTGCTGGTGCGCGACGTCACCGCGGCGCTGGAGGACTTCGACTCCCAGCGCGCCGGGCAGCTGCTGGCGGAGTTCGTCGACAACCTGTCGAACTGGTACGTCCGCCGCTCGCGGCGCCGCTTCTGGCGCGGCGAGGACTCGGCGCTGCTCACCCTGCACGACACGATGGACGTGCTGACCCGGCTGATGGCACCGATGGTGCCGTTCCTCACCGAACATGTCTGGCAGCAGATTGTCGTGCCGGTCGACCGTGCGGCCGCCCCGTCGGTGCACCTGGCCACCTGGCCGGTCGCCGACGCCGCGCTGATCGACGAGGACCTGGACGAGGCGATGGGGCTGGCCCGCCGGGTCGTCGAGCTGGGTCGTGGCGCCCGGGCCGAGGCCAAGGTCAAGATCCGCCAGCCGCTGTCGCGGCTGTTGGTCGCCGGCGACTCGTACGCCAGGCTGCACGCGTCGTTGCGCGCCGAGATCGCCGACGAGCTGAACGTGGAGCAGGTGGCGTCGTTCGCCTCGGCCGGTGACCTGGTGGACTACTCGGCGAAGGGCAACTTCCGCAACCTCGGCAAGCGGTTCGGCAAGCAGACCCCGCAGGTCGCCGCGGCCATCGCCGCGGCGGACGCGGCAGCGCTGCACGACGCGCTGGCCCGCGACGGGCGGGCGACCGTCGATTTCGACGGCGGCACCGAGGTCGGCCCCGACGACGTGCTGATCACCGAGCGACCGCGCGAGGGCTGGTCGGTGCTCAACGAGCAGGGTGAGACCGTCGCCCTGGACCTGGAGCTGACCCCGGAGCTGGTGAAGGCCGGCATCGCCCGGGACGTGATCCGTGAGGTGCAGGAGGCCCGCAAGACCTCCGGCTTCGAGGTGTCCGACCGGATCAGCCTGGTCTGGACCGTCGCGGACGCCTCGGGCGTGGTCTCCGCGGCGGGCACGGCGACCGGGGAGGCGGTGCGGGAGCACGCCGGGCTGATCGCCGACGAGGTGCTGGCGGTGGAGATGTCCGAGGGCGAGGTGCCGGCCGACGGCTTCGCGCTCGAGGAGCTGGGCCTGCGCTTCACGGTGACCCGCCGGGGCTGAGGCGCCGACGCGCGACCGGATGGGTCGGTTGCGCTCGAGCGTTCGGGGGCGTACGTGGCTTCGGCCGCGTACGCCCTCGTCGGCGTCCGGCGAGCAGATCGCGGACGACCCGGTGTGTCTTCTCGCGCTGCACGACGCCCGCCCGTCGATGAGGCCGAGGTGCCGCCCTCGCGGCAGGTGCTAGGGGCGTCGGGCAGGTGCTAGGGGCGTTGCAGGTCGTGGTCGCCGGGAGAGTTGCGGGTCGAAGTCGCCAGGAGACTAGCCGGAGCCCGGACCGGGCGGAAGCCGCGGGCCGTCGCTGCCGGGCGGTAGATCGTCGCGCCGGTGCTTGCGCTCGCCTAGGACCCGGCTGCTCAGGATCGTCAGGACGATCGCGGCGACGATCAGGATGCCCGCGGGGACATGGGTGAAGATCATCAGGCCGATCGCGACGGGCCAGATGATCGGCCGGATCGTCCGCAGCACGTTCACCCAGCCCGGTTCCACCTGCCCGGGGCGGGAGGTGCCAGCGGCCGGCAGGTAGTCGCCGCCCCGGCTCGGGTAGGGACTCGGAACGGGCAGTGCCGACGCCGCGGCGGACGGCGGCTGTGCCCAGGGCGCGCCTGGATTGAGGCTCGGCAGGTCGGCGAACAGCGGGACCAGGTCGGCGACCGTACGGGCCTGGAGAGCGGTGTCCATCCGCTGGTTGAACTCGGCGTCGTCGAGTCGCCCGGCGACGAAGTGCTCGGAGAGCTCGTCCACCGCCGCCTGCCGCTCGGCGTCGCCGATGCGGGGGAGGGGACGCTGCTCGTCGGCGGAGCCCGGGTCGCTGGTCATGGTCGCCATTATGCCCACCGGTCCGGCACGCCCTGCTCGCGCGGAGGGCCGGTGCCGGGTCGGGCAGGGCCTGTGGATGGCTCCGCTGGGACCAGGCCTGTGGACAACTCGGGCTCGGAACGGCGTCGTGAACCACCCATGGGCCAAGCTGGGGCCCAGCGAACCGAAGGGGATGAGAAATGTCGCAACGACGCATCAGCAAGCTTGCACCGGCCTGGACGGTCATGGGTGTCGCCATGCTCCTGGCCGGTTGCGGCAGCGATCCTCGGCCCGCCACGATTCCCACGCCCTCGTTCTCCTGCACGCCCGACCCGGCCGGGGCGCCCTGTACGGCCGAACTGGCCGCCGCCCAGGCCGAAGAGACCAGGGCGTACGCCGAAGCGGAGTTCGCCTACCGGGAGTTCACCAAAGAGCGGAACCGGCTTCTGCAGTCTGGAGGCAGCGTCGCGCAGACTTCACAGATGGAACGGTATGCAACAGGACCTTACCTTGAAGAGATGGCGAACGATCTGAAGATCGTTCATGATAATGGTCTGAAATCTACCGGGGAAATAACTGTAGGAAATTTTGGGCGCAAGGATTCCAGCTCTGATCGTCTTGAGTTTTACTTGTGTGAGGATGCGTCCGCGGTAAGGGTCTTTGATTCGACCGGTAAGCAGATCTCCCAGGGGCGGCTGGGGGCTCTTCGGGTGATTGCAGTCGGTGGCGATGGTGAGCGAAAGATTGAGGACACCGAGCTTGCGGAGGAATGGAAATGTTTGTGAGGAGGGCGGTTCTGGTTGTGGGCTTGGTGATCAGTATTGTGGCGCTCTCGGCGGCCCCGGCCTCCGCGGAATCTCGACCAGACTTGTTGGGGGTTCGAGTGATGTCAGGCGCAGATTCGGCGACAGGGATTTTGAATTCTCAGCGAAGGGCGTCGGGTAGTAGCCAGGTCAAGTCTTCCGGGCGGGGAGCGTTGCCTGTTGGCAAGCCAGTGCAATCCGGTTACGTTGATCGGCTAGGTATCGGTGTAGACCCCGCCACGATTCCCGGGACCCAGTTGCGGGAACTCCTGCTCCAGCGCCAGCGCTCTTTCTACGGCCTGAATGATCCGTCCAACTGGCTGTGGAACAACCTGGTTCCTCTGCCGGGTGGCACGCCTTCCGGGGGTGGTGTCCCTGTGCCGCGTGTGGACCCAACGGTCCTGGCGCGTGAAGCTGCTGCGACGCTTCGGCTCCCGAGTCAGACGGTCCGGATCGGCCCTGACCCGTCGCGCAATCGGTGGAACATGATGGCCGTCGGACATCCCGTCTGGCTGTGGCGGGACGGCGCGAGTTCCACCACCGAGACCGTGTCGTTGGCGGGGGTCACGCTGAACATGACCGCGAAGCACCAGTCGACGACGTACGACATGGGTGATGGCGCGCGGGTCACGTGTACGGCGTCCACGCCATGGGTCGCCGGTGCTCAGCCGCCGGGCAGCCCGTCACCGGACTGTGGCCACGTCTACTCCAGGCCCGGCAAGTACACGATCAGCGCGACCCATCACTGGCAGTTGTCGTGGTCGGCGATGGGGCAGTCGGGGACACTGCCGATGTCCAACGCCTCGTCGACAGCCGTGACCGTCGGTGAGTTGGCGTCGGTCGTGATCGAGCGCTGAACGCCTGCCTCCCGGAGGGCCACGTACGATCGAGACATCCAGCCCGGTCCAGCTGGACGGCGCCGGACGTACGGCCGGCGACAATCGAGGATCCGGTCAGGGGTGCTGGTGACCGAGGCGTCCCCAGGTTGAGGCGCCCCTTGGTCGGGGTGAGCGAGGTCGACGGGACCTGCACCAGAATGAGAGGAGCTGCGATGCCAGACATCAACATCCGGTTCAACCCGGAACGCTCCCGCTGGGAGGCGTTGCTGGACGGCGACGAGATCGGCTTCCTCGACTACCAGGTCAACTGCGGCATCGTGGAGATGTCCCGCACCGGTGTCGACCGCCTTGAGGGGCAGGACACCGCGGCTATCGGGACCGAGCTGATCCGGGCCGGCCTGGAGCAGGCTCGCGAGGACGGTCTGAAGGTGCTCGCGACCAGCCCGGAGGTCGAGGAGTTCCTGACTGATCATCGCGACGACTACCGCGATCTGCGCTGACGGGCCCCGGACCGGGCGGATCCTGGACCGGGCGGACCCCGGCCGGCCCGCCCAGGGACCCGAGGGCCGCGACGGGGCGAGGAAAACCCATCTGCACTGCCCGGTCACCGCACGGCATCGGCAATGGATGGCGGATCACCCGGCACGGATGGCGGATCAACCGGCACGGGTGGCACGCCACGGATGGCGGATGGCTGTCCCGTTGTGTGATCCGCCCGATATCGTGTGTCCCGACCCAGAGTGGAAGAAGGAGGCCGCATGCCCCGCATCGTCCAGAAGTACGGCGGATCGTCGGTGGAGGACGCCGAGGCCATCAAGCGGGTGGCCCGTCGTGTCCTGGCAGCCAAGCAGGCCGGCAACGAGGTCGTCGTCGTCATCTCGGCGATGGGTGACACGACCGATGAGCTGATGGACCTGGCCCTGCAGGTCTCGCCGATGCCGAAGGCCCGCGAGCTGGACATGCTGCTGACCACCGGCGAGCGGCAGTCAGCCGCCCTGCTGGCGATGGCGCTGGCCGATCTGGGCGCGGACGCCCGCTCCTACACCGGTTCGCAGGCCGGCGTGCTCACCACCGCCAAGCACGGCGATGCGCGGATCCTCAGCATCACCCCGGGCCGGATCGAGAAGGCCCTCGAGGCCGGCAACATCGTCATCGTCGCCGGCTTCCAGGGGGTCTCGCAGGACACCAAGGACGTCACGACGCTCGGTCGCGGCGCCTCCGACACCACCGCGGTCGCCCTCGCGGCGGCCCTCGGCGCGGCCTACTGCGAGATCTATTCCGACGTCGACGGCGTCTTCACCGCCGACCCTCGTATCGTCCCCAACGCCCGTCGCATCCCCGAGATCTCGTACGAGGAGATGCTGGAGATGGCGGCCAACGGCGCCAAGATCCTCCACCTGCGCTGCGTCGAGTACGCCCGTCGGGAGCACGTCCCGGTGCACGTACGCTCCTCGTTCACCGACAAGCCCGGCACGTGGGTCAAGGACCTCAAGGATGTCCAGAAAGGACCAGGCATGGAACAGGCACTGATCACCGGCATCGCGCACGAGCGTGGCGATGCGAAGGTCACCGTGGTCGGCGTCCCCGACCAGGTCGGTCGCGCAGCGACCATCTTCACCGCGCTGGGTGAGGCCGACATCAACATCGACATCATCGTGCAGAACGTGTCGCGGGTGGACACCTCCCGCACCGACATCTCCTTCACCCTGCCGACCAAGGACGCCCGCAAGGCGATCGAGACCCTGAAGTCGATCCAGGACGAGGTGCAGTTCCAGGAGCTGCTCTACGACGACCAGATCGGCAAGGTCTCGGTCATCGGCGTCGGGATGCGCTCCCACCCGGGCGTGACCGCGAAGTTCTTCAAGGCGCTGGCCCTGGCCGGGGTCAACATCGGGATGATCTCCACCTCCGAGATCCGGATCTCGGTGGTCGTCGACCAGGACGACCTCGACACGGCGGTCCGGGCCGCGCACAGCGCGTTCGGCCTCGACGCCGAGGGCGAGGCCGTCGTCTACGCCGGGACCGGCCGCTGACCCGCTGACCGAGCCGATGGACCGGCCGTGACCATCGCGGTCACGGCCGGTCCTTCGCGGTCCGGAGCTACGTCAGGCACGCCGGGGAGGCGGGTCGGCCCGGACCCGGCTCACCCGGCAGCGGTGCCGCCGACGCCCGTACCGCTGCCGGTGGCCGCGCGATACATCTCCCGGGCCTGCTCGAAGCCGATCACCCAGCCGGTCTGGCGGATGCTGCGGTACAGGGGAGTGGTGAGCATCCGACCGCGGCCGTCGTACACCTCGGGGAAGCCACCGTCGCGGACCATCGCGGCGGCGTACGCCTCGAGGTGGTGCCGCGCCTCCGCGAGGTAGCCCGCCTCGTCGGTGGCCCGGTGCAGCAGCAGGAGGACCTTGATGTACTCCATGCCCCAGAAGCTCCAGATCGCGTCGCCGCCGTACGACGCGACGGCCAGCCGGACCACCGGGTACTGCCGGTGGGCCCGGGTGTCGACGTGGTACTTCACCGCGAACGGTTCGGCGACCCCGGTCGCCCGGATGTGCTCCACCGAGCGGACGAAGTAGTCGCGTTCGGCCGGATCGGCCGGGTCGAGGAAGCCGGTGGCCAGCACGCTCAGCCAGTCCGAGGAGTAGTAGCCGGCCCGCACCCCCTCCGGCGACAGGTCCTCGAGGAAGTGCCCCGCTTCGGGCAGCCAGAAGGTCGCCAGGATCCGTTGCTTGAGCGCGTCGAGATCGTCGAGCGCCGCCCGGTCGAGTGGGATCAGCCCGAGCCGGCCGGCGAGCTGGGTGGTCTTCCACAGGATCACGTTGTCGTAGAACGCCGACGAGCGCCGGGTGATGTCCTTGGCCCCGGACAGCGGCAGGTCGGTGCGGATCAGCCCGGTCGCCGGGTCGAGCACCGTCGCCCGATAGTGCGCGAAGTGGCGGGCCAGCGCGTCACCGTAGCGGTCGACCAGGTCGGCGGCCGCCTCCGTGGTGGCCAGGTCGTGCCGGTCGGGGCCGTACGCCACCGGCCGGGCCGGCTCCAGCCCGGCCAGCGCGGCGAGGGCGTAGAGCATCCCGTGCAGGGCGTCGGAGGGGTAGGCGTAGATGTTCACGCAGGTCGCCGACCGCGGGCCGGTCGCCACGATCGTCGTGGTCAGTTCCGGCTGCCGGGCGAACACCCCCAGCGCATAGCCCACGGTCTGCAGGTAGACCAGCTGACGCGCCTGCCAGTCGGCCTCGTCGTCCGGCACCGCGCGGTCCAGCATGGGGTAGTAGAAGACGCCGAGGTTGCGGACGAACAGCGCGCTGAACTGGTCACCGGAGATCAGCAGCAACCGCTCGGGGTCGTACCGCAGCGCGTGGATGTCGCGGATCACTCCGTCGACGGTGTCGGCGCCCGACCGCGGGCTGGTCAGGTAGCGCGTCGCCAGCACGTTCACGCCGCACGAGTAGTAGGCCAGCGCCCGCCACAGCGGATGCTGGCGCAGCACCAGGGCGTCGTTGTGGTCGCTCGTCTCCAGCCGTCCGTCGGTGAACCGCGCGGTGTAGGTGCTGCGCACGATGGTGAACCGCGAGAACGGATTGGTGACGTACGCGAACGCCAACGACCCGGCGGCGAGGAGACCGGATCCCACGGCCAGGATCCGGACGGGCAGGCGGAACACTGTGGCGGACCCCAAGCGGACGGAGACGGACGGCGATGCCTCCCAGCGTACGGCCCGGCGGGCCAGCCTCGGGCCGGCTGCACCCGGCGCCGGGCCGGCCTCGGACCAGCGTCGGCCAGCGCGGGACCGGCTTGGGCTGGCACGGGCTGGGCTTGGGCCGGCACGGGCCGGCTTGGGCCGACTGCGGCTCCCGGCGGGATGACCGCGACACGACGCAACGGCTGGGGATCACGGTCCGGGCCGGCTGCGGATTTCGGTCCGGGCCGATGGCCTGAAAGAATGGCCTGTCGCAGGAACAGTCGTACGAACCGAGGGCACGTGACCGATGAACCGCTCGACCCGGACCGGGTCCGTGGCGCACTCGACAGCCCGACGCTGAAGCTGCTGTCGGCCCACTCCGCGTGGTGGGTGCTGCCACTGTTCTCGGAGCATCTCGAGCCCGCCCAGGGGCCGGTGTCCGCGGCATGGTTCCATCGGCGGGTCGCGGAGGCGCTCCAGGCGCTCGGCCTGCCGGACAGCCCGACCCCGGCCGAACACTGTCGCAAGTGGGTCGAGCAGGACCACTGGCTGGTCCGCAGCCGCGACCCGGAGGACGGGCGGCTGCTCTACGAGCTGTCCGACAACGCCCTGCGGGCGCTGCGGATCGTCCGCGACACCTCCGGGGAGTCGAGCACCGTCTCCGACTCCCGGCTCGGGTCCATCTCCGATGCCGTACGCCGCCTGGCGGACATGGCCAGTCCCGACATCGATGCCCACATCGCCCGGATCGATGCCCGGATCACCGAGCTCGAGGAACGTCGCGAGGCGCTGCGGGCCGGCGACGTACGCCCCGCCACCGACGAGGAGATGCGCCGCCAGTTCGACGAGGTGCGTCGCCTGCTCTCCTCCCTGCCGGCCGACTTCCGGCAGCTGTCCACGATGATCGAGCGCCGCCACCACGCCGTCGCCGCCGGCATCTCCGGGGCCGGCACCCCGAAGGGCGCGGCGGTCGAGGAGTACCTGCACGAGCACGACCTGCTCGCCCGGACCCCCGAGGGACGGGCCTACCGCGGATTCTCCGACCTGCTGGTCTCGCGGGAGGCGGAGGCGCTGCGCAGCGACATCGACCTGATCCTCGACCAGGAGTTCGCCGCGACGACGCTCGGCGACGCCGACCGTGCCTCGCTGCGCACCCTGATGTCCACCCTGCTCGAGGAGGAGCACGAGGTGGAGGCCGCCTACACCCGGTGGACCGCCTCGCTGCGCCGCTTCCTCACCCGCTCCTCCGGCGGGCGCCACCAGCGGCTGCTCGCCCTCGTCGACCAGGTGCTCGAAGCCGGCGACGACCTGAGCCGGCGCCCCGGTCGGGCGATGGTCGAGGACGTGCTCGGGGTCGGCACCCTCGACGTCCGCGACATGTCCCAGGCCGCACTCTGGCAGCCGAGCCAGGACGTGAGGGCCGAGCCGCTGGAGGCGCTCCGCCCGAGCACGATGCTGCCCGAGGACCGAGAGCTGATGATGATCCAGGCCGGTACCTCGACCCGCGCGGTCGCGGCCACGGTCAACGACCTGCTCGCCACCGGCCCGACCACCGGCGCGCAGGTGTTCGCCGCCACCCCGGAGGCGTGCCGACGCCTGGTCGTGCTGCTCGGCATGCTCGATCTGGGGCTGGCGCACGGCCGGGTCGAGCTCGGCGCGACCGAGAGCGTCACCCTGGTCACCCCCGGCGGCCGGACCCGTACGGTCCTGGTGCCGCTGGTGCATTTCGACGGACCACTCCCGATCAAGGACGGTGACAATGACTGACCCGTACGAGGACGCCTTCGGCTCCCACCCCGAGGCCCCGGCCGATGCTGTCGCCAGCCGCTCAGCGGCGCCGGCCGAGGACGCGTTCGGTTCTCGTGCCGAGGCATTGGCCGAGGACGCGTTCGGCACTGCTGCTGACCCTGAGGTGCTGCCGGACCAGGCCCGTCGGACGCTGGCGACCCTGCTCACCTCCCGCTTCATCACCCGCAGTGGGAACGCCGCCGCCTGGGAGGGGCTGGTCGACCACGAGCCGCGGATCCGCGCCCGGCTGGCGGACATGTTCCTCGAGCTGGTCATCGACCACGACCACCAGGTCGCCTTCAAGCGTCAGGTCGACGACCCGGACGCCCCGATCGTGTTGCGCCGGGAGAAGCCGCTGGGCAAGGACGCCACCCTGCTGCTGGTGCACCTGCGCCAGCTGCACGCCTTCACCGACGCCGCCGACGCGGCGCTGGCGATCACGCTGGGGGAGGCGACCGACTTCCTGGCCCGGTTCCGTGACCCCAGTGACACCGACGAGGCCGGCTTCCAGCGCGACGTCGAGACCGCCCTGCGCGGTGTGGAGCGGCTCGGCCTGCTGCGCCCCGACCCGGACGTCCCCGACACCTGGATCGTCTCCCCGGCCGTCGTGGCGCTGGTCACCCCGGACCGGCTGGCGGCGATCCGCGACCAGTTGCAGACCCTTGCTCGCGGCGGGACGCCGGGGGCCGCGGCAGCTGCCGGGCCGGCCGCAGATGACGCCGCGGCCGGGACCGGCGAGCCCACGGACGGAGAGGACGCATGAGCGAGGACCCCGTGACCGACCAGACCCTGCTCGACGGGACAAGGCTCGACGGGACCGTGCCGGACGAGATGCTGCTCAGCGACGGCGAGGACCAGTGGCGGATCAGTGTGGTCCAGGTGGTCAACTGGGGCGGCTACGGCGGTCACCACGTCATGCACGTACGCCCCGACGGCACCGCGATCCTGGGCCCGACCGGCATGGGCAAGTCGACGATCCTCGACGCGATGTCGGCGGTGATGATGCCCAACCCGCCCTCGTTCAACCGGGCCGCCCGCGACGACGGCGGCAAGCGCTCGGAACGTACGGTCTATTCGTACGCCCGCGGCAAGATCGACGACGTGCTGGCCGCCGACGGACGGACCACCCGCACCCACTACCTGCGCCCGCCGGGCGAGCGGCCGTTCCCGTCAGCCGCCGCGATCACCTGGACCAACCGCTTCGACGAGCACATCACCAGCGCCCGGGTGGTGTGGGTCGGGGCGGACGCCGCGGCCAACTCCGACCTCAACAGCACCACCCGCTACCTGCTGGTGCGCGGCCTGTTCGACCTGTCCCGGCTCAACGAGGCGATCGACCAGCCGCTGCGCGGCACCCGGACCTGGCCGCTGGACACCAACGCCCTCAAGCGGCTGCTCAACCCCAATCGGGACCTGGTCACCGCGTCCCAGCCGGAGTTCGAGAAGGAGATGTGCCGGCTGCTCGGCATCGGTCGCAGCGACGAGTCCTCCCGCCGTGCCCTCGAGCTGCTCCGCAACGCGCAGGCGTCCAAGGGCATCTTCTCGATCAACGCGCTGTTCAAGGACTTCGTCCTCGACCGGCCGCTGGCGCTGGAGCGCTGGGAGACCGCGCTGGTCACCTACCGCGAGGCCGCCCAGCTCTACGACGTCTTCGAGGATGCCCGGACCCGCTACGAGGTGCTGAAGGACGTCCCCGAGCTGGCCGAGCGCTATCGCACCGCGCTCGCCGACTCCGCCACCGAGTGGCGGCTGCTCGGCCCGGCCGCCGGCTCCGGCCCCGCCGCGTCCGTAACCAGCTCTGGGCCCGCCGGATCGGCCGCAGCGGAGGCCGCGGAGGACGACCGGCCCAGCCCGCTCGAGCTGTGGAACGCCGAACACCTGCTCGACTGGGCGGCCGCCCGGATCGACAAGAACCGCACCCGCGCGACCGAGCTGGGCGCCATCGCCAAGGGGCACGACGCCGAGGCGATCGCCGCCCGCGACGAGGAGGAGGCGCTCACCCAGCGCTACTACGCCAAGGGCGGCGGGGACTCCGAGGACCTGGTCCGGCGCCGGCAGCAGGCCGCGACCCAGCTCGCCGAGCGCACCGCGGCCCGCCAGGCGTACGTGGACCGGGCCCAGTGGCAGGGCTTCGCGGAGCCGGCCGACGAGCCGGCCTTCGCCGCTCTGGTCCAGTCCATCCACGAGCGGTTGCGCGGCCTGCCCGACCAGGACGCCGAGTGGAAGAGCGCCTCGTACGAGGCCGCCTCCGCCCGGGGCCGGACCCGCGACGAGCTGCGGTCGGTCAAGGAGGAGATCGCCTCGCTGAAGCGGCGCCGGTCCAATGTGCCTGCCGAGGCCGACCGGACCCGCCGCGAGATCGCCGACGCCTGCGGCCTCGACCCGGCCCGGCTGCCGTACGTCGGTGAGCTGCTCGAGGTGAAGCCCGAGGAACGCCGGTGGGCCACCGCCGTCGACCGGGTGATCGGCCAGCTGGCGCAGAACATCATCGTCGCGCCGGAGGACTGGCGCACCGTCACCGGCTACGTCAACGACCACCGGATGCGTGGCCGGGTCGTCCTCGTGCCGGCCCGCCCGGCGCACAACGCCGCCCCCGTCGTGCTGCCCGACTCGGTGCCGGACAAGCTGCGGATGGAGGAGTCCGGGCCGTACGCCGAATGGCTGCTCGACCACCTGGTCGCCGGCTACTCGGTGCTCTGCGTGGCGGACGCCGCCGGCCTCGACGCCCCGCGCCGCGCCGGCTACACCGGGGCGGTCACCCTCGCCGGCATGCGGACCGCGGCGCAGGGCAGAGTGATCAAGGACGACCGCAGACTGCCGTCCTGGCTGGGCCTGGACAATGCGGCGACCGTCGCCGCGCTGGAGGAGCGGGCCGAGGCGCTGCGGGCGACCATCGGCCGCTACGACGCCGAGCTGGAGGACCTCGACCGGCGCCGCCGCGACGGCATCGACGTGGCCGGCGAACTGCGCTGGCTGTCCGAGCAGACCTGGGCGTCGATCGACGTCGCCTCGGCCCGGGCCGCCGAGGCACATGCCGCCGAGCTGCTGGGGAAGTTCACCCAGGGCCACCGCACCCTCGACTCGCTCAAGGCCGAACGGGCCGCCGCCCGCGACCGCTACGTCTCCCACACCACCGCCGCCGCCAGGGCCCGCGAGCAGCGCGCCGGGCTGGACGAGGAGTGGGGCGCGCTGGTCGACCTGCAGGACGAGATGTCCGACGTCGCGTCACGCGGGACGCTGACCGAGCAGGACCGTACGACGCTGGGTCGCCTCGGCTTTCCCGAGCCGGCCGACGCCGCCGGGGCCCGCGACACCCTGGGTATCGCCGCCGAACGGCTCCGCGCTCTCGCGCACGAGCACACCGGCGCCGTCGAGCTCGCCGAGACGGCCCTGGTCGGCATCTTCCGCGAGTACCTGCGGGTCGACCCGCGCGCCGAGATCGACGAGACGATCGCGTCGCTGTCCGCGGTCGAGGCGATCCTCGCCGACCTCGAGTCGGACGACCTGCCGCGGGCCCGCGCCGAGTGGCTCGCGAAGACCCGCGAGGACATGCAGCGCAGCCTGCGGACCCTGCTGGTGCAGATCGAGGAGGACCGCCGCTCCATCCGCGACGGCCTGCTGCCGGTCAACCGGGCCCTGTCCGGGGTCGAGTTCCGCGACGGCTCGCGGCTGCAGATCGAGGACCGCCCGATCGCCACCGCCGATCTCGACGACTTCCGGGCGACGATCACCCGCTACACCGCGGTCGGGACGGACGGGATCGACGAGGAGCTGACCGAGCGGATGTTCGTCGCGATGCGGCGCGACCTGGCTCGGCTCGACGAGCAGTCGACCACCGCCGAGGCCTGGCGCCGCCGCGTCTTCGACGCGCGTGAGCACGTCGAGTTCCGGGCCGTCGAACACCGCCCCGGTGGTGAGCCGATCGTCCACGACGGTGTCTCCGGCAAGTCCGGCGGCGAGGGCCAGGAGCTGATCGCCTTCATCCTCGGTGCCGCGCTGCGCTACCAGCTGGGTGACGGCACCGACCAGGCGCCGCGGTTCGCCCCGATTGTGCTCGACGAGGGCTTCGTCAAGGCTGACTCCGAGTACACCGGCCGCGCCCTGCACGCCCTGCAGAGCCTCGGCTTCCAGCTGGTCATCGGCGCCCCACGGGACAAGGCGGCCGCGTTCGAGGACTACGTCGGCTCGATCGTCTACGTCAACCGCAACCCGGACCGCGACGGCGAGGTGCGACTGTACGAGTTCGCGATCGACTGAGCCCCCGCCGGGTATCGACTGAGCTGCGCCGAGACACCGAGCCGGCGACCGCCCAGTCGGCCCGAGCGGGCCCCGGGCAGTCGGCCCGAGCGGGGCCCGGGCAGTCGGCCCGAGCGGTCGAGCGTCCCGTTCGGGCGGCGATCGCCGGTGGGTCCGGCCCCCGGTGCGGCAGGATCGGAGGGTCAGCAGTCCTCGTCAGGAAGTGAGCACCCCCATGACCGCACCCGAGACCATCCTCCTCGAGACCCGGGGCCGGGTCGGCCTCATCACCCTGAACCGGCCCAAGGCGCTGAACGCGCTCAACTCCACGCTGATGCACGAGGTGGTCGCCGCCGCCCGCGCGTTCGACGCCGACGAGGGGATCGGCTGCATCGTCCTGACCGGGTCGGAGCGGGCCTTCGCCGCCGGCGCCGACATCAAGGAGATGGCCGAGCGCTCCGCGACCGAGATGTTCCTGGCGGACTGGTTCGGCGAGTGGGAGGAGCTCACCCGGGTGCGGACACCTGTCGTGGCGGCCGTCGCCGGCTACGCTCTGGGCGGCGGCTGTGAGCTGGCGATGATGTGCGACACGATCATCGCCGCCGACACCGCGAAGTTCGGCCAGCCGGAGATCAACCTCGGTGTCCTGCCGGGCATGGGCGGCTCGCAGCGCCTCACCCGCGCCGTCGGCAAGGCCAAGGCGATGGACATGGTGCTCACCGGCCGGATGATGGATGCGGCCGAGGCCGAACGCGGCGGGCTGGTCAGCCGCGTCGTGCCGGCCGACCACCTGCTCGAGGTGGCCCTCGAAGTGGCCACCGCCATCGCGTCGAAGTCGCGGGTGGCCACCCGGCTGGCGAAGGAAGCGGTGAACGCCGCCTTCGAGACCACCCTCGGGCAGGGCGTCCGGCACGAGCGGCGCCTCTTCGACTCCGCCTTCGCCTCGGCGGACCAGAAGGAGGGCATGGCCGCCTTCGTCGAGAAGCGCGAGGCGGTCTTCCACCACCGCTGAGGGGCGACCCGAGGACGCCCGTGTCCGGTCGGTCCGACCGCTACCCGGGTGGCGGTATCGTGATGGCGACGGAGTCGTGCCCGAACACGGGAAGCGCCGCGGCCCCGGGTGTGCCTCCGCCGGAGGCGGCCCGGTGCCGGTCCTCCACCTCGCCGGGTCCATCCGACCGTCGGCGGGGGGTGGGATGGGGCTCACCTCTGGGCAGGGACGGTTGCGTCCGACCGTTTCCGATCACACCGCGAGCTGTGCGCCGATGACATCGGGGCCGATCGTCTCGTCATCCACGAAAGTGCAGGTGTGCCCTTGTCCACAACAACATCCTCGCCGGAGACATCCGTACGGGAACTGACCGTGCGAGGGATCGTCATCGGCGGTCTCATCACGCTGGTGTTCACCGCCGCGAACGTCTACCTCGGCCTCAAGGTGGGCCTGACGTTCGCCACGTCGATCCCGGCGGCCGTCATCTCGATGGCGATCCTGCGCTACTTCCGTGACCACTCGGTCCGCGAGAACAACATCGTCCAGACGATCGCCTCCGCCGCGGGCACGCTGTCGGCCATCATCTTCGTCCTGCCCGGGCTGATCATCGTCGGCTGGTGGAGCGGCTTCCCGTACTGGACGACGGCGGCCCTGTGTGCGCTGGGCGGCATCCTCGGCGTGATGTACTCGATCCCGCTGCGCCGCGCGCTGGTCACCGGCTCCGACCTCCCGTACCCGGAGGGCGTCGCGGGCGCCGAGGTGCTGCGCGTCGGCGACACCAGCGAGGGCGCCGAGGAGAACAAGCGGGGCCTGCGGGTGATCACCGTCGGCGGTCTCAGCGCCGCCGCCTTCTCCCTGCTCGCCGCGTTCAAGGCGGTGGCCAACGACCTGACGACCGCCTTCCGGGTCGGTTCCGGCGGCACGATGGTCGGCGCCAGCCTGTCGCTCGCCCTGATCGGTGTCGGCCACCTGGTCGGCCTCACCGTCGGCATCGCGATGGTCGTCGGCGTGCTGATCGCGTACGGCGTCCTGCTGCCGGTGTTCACCGCCGGGGCGCTGCCCGCGGCCGGTGGCTTCGCCTCGGCCGTCCAGCACGCGTTCTCCCACGACGTCCGGTTCATCGGCGCCGGCACCATCGCGGTCGCCGCGATCTGGACGCTGCTGAAGATCACCGGCCCGATCTTCCGCGGCATCGCCGAGGCGATCGGGGTGATGAAGACGCGCCGCAGCGGCGAGGGCCTGCCGCGCACCGAGCGCGACCTGCCGATCACCGTGGTGGCCGGCGTCACCCTGGCCTCGATGGTCCCGATCGGCCTGATGCTGTGGCTGTTCGTCCGCGACACCCCGCTGGCCGCCCACGCGGGCGGCCTGGTCGTCGTCAGCATCATCTACGTGCTGCTGGTCGGCCTCGCGGTGGCCTCGGTCTGTGGCTACATGGCCGGCCTGATCGGTTCCTCGAACAGCCCGATCTCGGGTGTCGGCATCCTGATCATCCTCACCGTGGCGCTGCTCATCCGGGCCGTGCACGGGAGCACCGACCAGTCCCAGGTGCCGGCGCTGGTCGCGTACGCCCTGTTCACCGCGGCCGTGGTCTTCGGCGTGGCGACGATCTCGAACGACAACCTGCAGGACCTCAAGACCGGTCAGCTGGTCGGCTCCACGCCGTGGAAGCAGCAGGTGGCGCTGATCATCGGCGTCGTCTTCGGCTCGCTGATCATCCCGCCGGTGCTGCAGCTGATGCAGACCGGGTTCGGCTTCGCCGGGGCCCCCGGCGCCGGCCCCAACGCCCTGGCGGCCCCGCAGGCCTCGCTGATCTCATCCCTTGCCCAGGGCGTCTTCGGCGGGTCCCTCGACTGGGGCCTGCTCGGCATCGGTGCCGTCGTCGGCGCCGTGGTCATCGTCATCGACGAGATCCTCGGCCGCACCACCGAGCGCCTGCACCTGCCCCCGCTGGCGGTCGGGATGGGCATGTACCTGCCGATCGCCCTGACCCTGATGATCCCGGTGGGTGCGGTCCTCGGCCGACTGTACGACCGCTGGGCCGTCCGGACCGCCAAGCCCGAACGTGCCCAGCGTCTCGGCGTGCTGCTGGCCACCGGCCTGATCGTGGGGGAGAGCCTGTTCGGTGTCGTGTTCGCCGGCATCGTGGCGGCGACCGGGAACGACTCGCCGCTCGCCTTCGTCCCGGAGAGCTTCGCCACCGGCGCCGACTGGCTCGGCATCATCGTCTTCGCGGCGCTGGTGCTCGGCCTCTACCGGTGGACGCAGCAGGTCAGCGTACGCGCACAGGAGTCCGAGGGCGCCGAGCGGAGCTGAACGACGACGGGAGCCGTCGGAGGAGGGGGACCGATGACCATGCCAGGCGACCGGCCGGGCCGTCCCGGCCGGGGTACCGCTGGGACCGCTGCGGGCCAGGGTGCCGCCGGGAGTACCGCCGGCCAGGGTGACGAGCCGGGCCGTCCCGGCCGGGCCGCTGTCGGCGGGCGCACTGCGGGCCGGGGCCGGTCGGCGATGGTTGTCGTCCTGCTGCTCGTCGGCTCCCTGCTCGTCCCACTCGGCCTGGTCGCGAACTGGGGCCGGGTGCTGCTCACCGACACCGACGTCGTCGTGGCGACCCTGGCGCCACTGGCGAGTGACCCCGCGGTCAAGGCGTACGCCACCGACCTCACGACCGACGCCGTGATGCGCGAGTTCGACGTGGCCGGGGTGCTCGACCGGGCGTTCGGTGGCCTGGCCGGGGTGGTGCCGGGGGCCGCGGGCTCGGCGCTGCAGTCGCTCGGGCCCTCCCTCACCGACGCGGCCCGCTCGACCGTCCACGCCGCCACCGCCCGGATCGTCGACTCCGACAGCTTTCCCGGCCTCTGGTCGCAGGCGCTCGGCTTCTCCCACCGCGAGCTCGTCGCGGCGCTGAACGGCGATCCGCAGGCCACGCTGACGGTCACCCAGCAGGGGATCGGCGTACGTCTCGCTCCGCTCGGTCAGGCCGCGCTGGAGCAGGTCGCGCAGCGGGGTGTCCCGCTGGCCAGGTCCGTCCCGGTGCCCGAGGTGACCGTCGTCGTCGCCCCGGGATCGGACCTGTCCCGGCTGCGGACGATCCTGCACATGCTGAGGATCGGGTCCTGGGCGCCGGTGCCGGCCGCCGTGCTGCTCCTGGCCGGCGTCGTCCTGGCCCGCCGGCGGATCCGCACCCTGGCGGTGGCCGCCGCCGGCGTGGCGGCCGGATCGGGCCTGGTCCTGGTGGCCGTTCCGGTGATCCGCCAGGTGCTGCTGGCCAGGGTGCCCGCCTCGACGATGCCCGCCGAGGTGCTCGGGGTCCTCTACGCCAGGATCTTCTCCGGCCTCGCCACCTGGGCCACCGTCACCGCGGTGGTGGCCGCCATCGTGGCGGTGCTCATCGTGCTCGGTCTGGTCGTGGCGGGGTCCTGGCGTCGTCCGGCCGGGCGCCGGGCCCCGGGGGAGCGGTGAGGATGACGAGCGCCCGGGTGGAGCGCGTCATCGCCACGTAGCGGTCGACGGCACCCTCGATCCCGGTGCCCCAGCGCTCGGGATCGACGAGGACGACCAGGTCGTACTCGAGGCCCTTGACTTCCTCGGCGGGCAGGGACCGGACCCGGTCGGTGCCGGTGACGGTGGGGTCGCCGACGACGCAGGCGATGCCCTCGGGGTGTCCGGCCAACCAGTCGCGCAGGATCCCGTCCCGCTCGGCGGTGGATCCGTGGCGTACGGGGACGCCGCTGCGGCGGACGGAGGTGGGGACAACGACGTCCGGCAGCTCGGCCTCGTCGACCAGCGCCTGCTGCAGATCCTCGCCGCGCAGCATCGACATCACCTGCATCTCCGTGTCGTCGTGCGTCATCAGGTAGTCGGCCAGGTCCGCGCGGTAGCGGCGTTCCTCCGCGACGGCCGCTTCCCGCCGACGCCGCTGGGCCGAGGCATCCGGGTCGCCCAGACGCTGCCGCATGGCGTCCAGCAGGGGCAGGTCGGACACCGTCCACGGGGAGCCCTCGGGGCGGCGGAGCAGCCGACGCTGCTCAGGGCCGAGCCAGGGGGCGCAGTGGCGCAGGTAGGCGGGCACCGCCCACAGGTCGGAGACGAGGTCGGTCGGCCGGAGGATCGGCCACGCCCGGCGGAAGGTGTCGCGCAGGTCCTCGTGCTGCTGTACCGAGCGTCGCAGCTCCGCCCGGGGCACGTCCGCGTCCTCGCTGTTGTCGACCAGGATCTCCACCAGCGCGTCCCACACCTCGTCGCGGGCCTCGTTGTGCGGGGTCCCCGGATCCGGCGTTGCGAACGCCTCGGCCCAGTCGTCCGCACTCAGCCGGATGTCCGACCCGTCGGTCTCGACCGTCATCCCCTCGGCCGGCGGCTCCTCGTACAGGGCGACCGCAGGCTCGACCACCGACACCATGGCGGCGGCCGACTTCAGCCGGGCGACCTCGGGGTCGGCCTCCACGCCGGCCGTGGCGCCCTCCGGCACCAGCTCACGCAGCAGGCAGGTCACCACACCGTCCTCGCCCAGGTCCGGCAGGACGTCCGCCACGTAGTCGAGGTAGGCCTGGTGCGGGCCGACGAACAGCACCCCGCCGCGATGTCCGGCCAGTCTGGGGTCGGCGTGGAGCAGGTACGCCGCACGGTGCAACGCGACGACCGTCTTGCCGGTGCCCGGGCCACCCTCGACGACCAGAGCGCCGTGCGAGCCGGCACGGATGACGGCGTCCTGATCGGCCTGGATCGTGGCCAGCACGTCCCGCATCCGTGGCGTACGCGCGGCGCACAGCTCGGCGATGAAGGCCGACTGGTCGTCCAGCGCGGCGCGCCCCTTGAGGCCCTCGACTCCCTCGAGGGAGAACACCTCGTCCCAGTAGTCGACGACGCGTCCGCGGTGCCAGCGGTACCGACGACGGCTCACCAACCCCATCGGGGCGCCGTGCGTCGCCGCGAAGTACGGCTCGGCCGCCGGGGCCCGCCAGTCGACCAACAGCTGGACCCCGTCCGGGTCGACCAGGCCGAGTCGGCCCACGTACACCGGTGCGGGAACGTCGGCGGCGACCATCCGGCCCAGGCACACGTCCGGGCCGAACCGCTGCAGCACCCGCAGCCGGGCCGACAGCCGATGGATCTCCAGGTCACGCTCCAGCGCCTGCGGCCCGCGGCCACCGGGGGAGCGGCGCAGCGCATCCAACCGGCCCGACAGGGCGGTGACATGCTGCCGGAGGGCCCTGGAGACCAGGGCGAAATGCGCTTCGTCCTGGCCGATGAGATCCGGGTCGGCCTTGGCGGCCAGGCGCGGAGGAAGGTCGAACGTCGTCCCCGACGTCGGTGGCCCCGACGTCGGTGGCCCCGGTGTCAGTGCCTCAGGTGTCGGTGAGTCGGATGTCGGTGAGGTGGGCGTCGGTGGCTCGGGTGTCGGTGGCTCGGGCGTCATGCCGAATTGCTCCCTCCGCGTGGTGTGGGCGCCGAGTGGTGGGGCGACCGGAAGGTGGGCGGGGCCGCCACGACCGGGTGGGGTGACCGTGACGAGGCGGGGTGCCACGAGTGGGCGGGGCGAGCCTGTCCTCATGGTCGTGGAGCCACCGATTGTGCGCTGTGCCGGGGGTCTTGCGGCAAGCCCCCCGGTGGGTTGTAGCGTGAGAGTGGCGGGACAGGTCAGTACGCCGGCTGCGATCTGTGCCGGATCGGACAGGGCGTCCGGGCCGTCGGTGAGGCGCGGCGCCCGGTGGCCTATGTTGGCTGCCATGGAGAAGAGCAACCCTGAGTCGGGGGTGCGCCGCGTCGAGGATGCCTTCGTCGACTCCGACGGCGTCCGCATCACGTACACCCGCTGGCTGCCGGAACGCCCCAGGGCGGTCGTCCAGCTCGCCCACGGGGTCGGCGAGCATGCCGGCAGGTACGAGCACGTGGGCCGGGCGTTCGCGGCCGCCGGTTACGACGTGTGGGCCGACGACCACCGCGGGCACGGCCGGACGGGCCTGGAGCAGCACCACGGGGACCTCGGGCGGCTGGGCAGGCTGGGGCCGGGAGGCGTCCGGGGCGCCACCCGGTCGGTGCACGAGTTCACCGGGGTCATCCGGCGACAGCAGCCGGATCTCCCGGTGGTCCTGGTGGCCCACTCCTGGGGATCCCTGATGGCCCAGATGATCCTCGACGAGCACGCCGCCGACTACGACGCGGTGGTGCTCACCGGCACCGCGCATCGGACCCTGCGGCACATGAACGGCGGCAATCTGAACGCCGCGTACGACCGTCCGGGGGCCACCGGGCTGGAGTGGCTCAGCCGTGACCCCGCTGTGGCGCAGGCCTTCCTGGCCGACCCGCTGACGACCGACACACCGCTGATGAAGCTCTTCGGCCCGCTCGAAGCGCTCCGCCTGCTCGGCCGGCCCGCCCGGGGCCTGGCGAGGCAGCAGGACCTGCCGATGCTGATCGCGGTCGGCGAGGACGATCCGCTGGGCGGGGCGTCGTCGGTCGCCTTCCTGGCCGCCGACTACCGCGAGCGCTCCGGGCTGACCGACGTCACCACCGTCGTCTATCCGGGAGCACGCCACGAGATCTTCAACGAGACGAACCGGGACGAGGTCATCGCCGACGTGATCGCCTGGATCGACGCCCGGCTCCCGGCGTAGCGCCTCCGGGAAGTCGTACCGTCCGGGAGCCGTGCCCCGCCTGTGAGCCGCCCGGGCGGGGCGGTGGAGAGGGACATGAAAGAGCTCCTCTGGCCAACGTTTCCGCTGGTCAGAGGAGCTTTTCGGAGGGTCGGCCTCGTCCTCTCGACTTGGAAGAACCGGTACCTCTTGGAAAACCTGGCCTCCTGCCTCGACAGGACGGATTCAACGTCGAGGTTGGAGGACGACGTGTCGCGGGACGAGACCTTCACGAGTCATTGCTACGTCCCGTTCAAGGTCGATCGGCGGCTGAGTGCCAAGGAACGCGCATCTCTCGTGGACTACTACTGCGAGGGGCACTCGGGCCGAGAGACGGCCCGTCGGTTCGGCATCGGCAGGACCGCCGTCTTGGCGATCGTGCGTGACGCGGGGGTCGCCCCGCGGCCACCGCACCAGCGGCGCCTGGACCCAATCGTGAGGGCGGAGTGATGATGCTGGTTCATGACACGACCTCGTGGCAGCGGCGATGCGATGCACTGACAACATCAGGTTAAGACCGCTTGCAGGGCCACTGGTAGTCGTCACGGGCCCCTCGCGGATGCTCTCGCGGGTCTCGGGTTACCGCCGGGGATCGTCACGTGCGGCGAGTTGCCGCGGATTCTCGACTGCCAGACCCGGCACCAGAAAGAGGCGGCGCCTCCCCCAGTAAATGGTAGGTGGGCTGCTCCCGAGTGACCGATTCAGCTCGGCACCGAGCCTGTGGGCTCTGTACGGCGCCATGCAAGGTCAAAGGCGAGCTGTACCGTGGAGGCGATCAGGAACAGGTCGGAGATGAAGTGCCCCGGCAGTGAGCCGGTCCCTGGCACGAGATCGGGCCATGCGTGGCCGTGCGCCATGCCGCTGTGGACGCCGAATATCCACAGCATGTGCTCACGGAGCATTCCTACCGGGTCGGGCAGGACTTCGGCCAACTGCTGCCCGACAACGTTGGCCATGAGCTTCAGCATGGACGCCTCCCCCCGGGGCTTTGGCTGCGTGAAGGACGCCGGTGATCCGCTCGCGCTGTTGGGCGAGCACGGCCACAGGCGGGACCAGGACGGTGAGGTGCGTCCCTACCTCTCCGCGTCGGTGTAGAGGCGCCCCAGGCTTGTCGCCTCCTGCCGCATGACCTTGAGTCCGTTCGCGTGCCGTTCCTCGGGGCCGTCAGGGCCGAGTAGGACAACCACTCGAGCTGCGCTCAGCAGCGTCGTTCGGGCGAGGGTGCTGATGACAAGGGGGGCCGTGGGGATTCTGTCCTTGACGAAGGCCGCGATCTGAGTGAGATATCCGTAGCTTGCTCGCAGACCGGCGTGGATGGAGAGGCGGATGTCGACCGGAGGGTCGGGCAAGGAGAAGGCGAGTTTGTAAGTTCGCAATTGTTACTGGTCAACCGGGCCGGCTCCTGTACGAAGCGGTCCCACCGTTCTTGGACGTCTTCGCAGATTAGGAGGATGCGGGCTAGTGCTTCGGCATCTTCTGGTCCTTCGAGCCCGATATCCATGCCGTCACGCTACCTGCGAGGGGCCGAAGATTGCACGCGGTCGGCGGACGGGTCTTTGCTCTTGGCTCCTGCTCCTAGAGCTAGCCCGTCACTTGGCCCGTCCTCGTGTGAAGACGCTCGACCCTCCGCGTGCCTCGGTGTACCGATCCGACGGATGACCTCGCGTCATCTCCACGATGCCTGAGCCGAGGAGAGATCCCGATCCGCCCTGGGGCGGTGTCATAGCGTCGTAGCAACGGGAGGTGTTGTGGGTGGCGCGGAGGATGGTGTCGTTTGAGGATCGGGCGCAGATCGCGGTCGGGATCGGGCAGGGGCTCACGGATCGGGCGGGATCGGACAGTGGTCTGGCGTGAGCGGCGGCGGACCTCCTTGAGGTCTGGGCAGTACAAGCCGGTGACCGCGGATACCCGGGCCTGGAAGCGTCGGGCACGGCCCCAGCAGCGGGTGATTGATGCCGATCCGGTGTTGTCGGCGCGGGTGCGGTGGACCTGGGCGCGGCGGATCGCCAGCCAGTCTGCGAACGCAATCTGGCCTGAGTTGGACCTCTCCGGATGATTTGACGGAGTTGAACTCGCAACAGGCCTAGTCAACTGCGTGTTAATCAGTGGGTTTGGGGCACTAGCCCGGATCATTCATGGGACGGTGGGTCCGCCGACTGGTAGATGCAGAGGAGTGCCTGTCCACTAGGGGAAACTTGGGTTTGCGACGACTCAAGATCTCCCAGCGGAAGGCACTCCGTAGGTGAAGGGTACTGGATGG
>NZ_JAYFNG010000039.1:0-35506 GCF_034933565.1 Raineyella sp. | reverse complement strand
GCCGCGGGGCGCGGACCGGGACGGGCGCCCGGCTTCGGGGCGCCGGGGACACCGGGACGCTGGCCGGCACCGCCGGGGCGAGGGCCGGTGGGACGCGGGCCGGGAGCGGCCGGACGCGCTGCCGGAGCACCGGCCGCGGGGCGCGGAGCAGCGGGTCGCGGTGCCTGGCGCGCGGTGGACTCGCCACCGGCCGCGGGACGCGGCCCGGGACGGGCGCCGCTCTGCGGGTGCGGATGGGCTGCGGGGGCCTCGGGGCGCGCCGGGCGCGGCGTCTGGGCCTCGGGCGGGACCGGACGCGCGTGCTGCTCCGGTGCGGCGGCGGGTCGCTCGGCAGCCGGGGCCGCCGGACGGGGTGCCGCGGGACGCGGCGCCGGCCGAGGGGCCGGCTTGGGTGCGGGGGCCGCGGACGAACCGCCCATCTTCTCCTTCAGTCGTCGAACCACGGGCGCCTCGATGGTCGACGACGCCGACCGGACGAACTCACCCATGTCGTTCAGGGTCTTCAGGACTTCCTTGCTCTCGACTCCGAGCTCCTTCGCGAGCTCGTAGACTCGGACCTTTGCCACTGCTCTCCTCTGCGGTCCGGTCAGTCGAGCCGGACCAGCTAGTTGTCGTGCTTGCTCATTGATGAGTTCTCATCGAGTGGTCATGAGCGTTTGCCCACTTTCTGGTACCACCCGGTCGGTCGACCGGGTGTCGTCACTCACACAGTGCCGGGTGGCGCGTGTCGACCCTCGGATGCGAGGGTGGCCAGCAGGGCGGCCACCTGGTCACCGTCGACGTGGGGAACCCGGAGGGCTCGTCCCACGGCGCGGCGCCGCATCGCCAGGTCACAACAGCGGGGATCAGGGTGCACCCAGGCACCTCGACCCTGCGCGGTCCCGTTCGGGTCGAGGGCAACACATGCTGCCGTACGATCCCAGACGAGGCGCACCAGTCCGGACTTGGCGGTCCGTCCACGACATCCGACACACGTACGCTCGGGCACATGTGAGGACAGAGGACGGACCACCGTCAGAGTTTAGCGGACAATCGGCGCCCGGACGAATCCGGGACGCGGCAGGCATGATCGGTCCCGACGATCACCCCACGCCCGCCCTGCCGTAGGACCGATCCGCGACCCGCCGCACGATCGGTCCGGGCGACCGGTCCGGGCGACCGACGCGGCGGGTGTTCCGTCGCGAGCCGACGGTCAGTGCGCCGGGGCCTCGTTGTCCGGGTGGATGTCGATCCGCCAGCCGGTCAGCCGGGCGGCGAGCCGCGCGTTCTGCCCCTCACGCCCGATCGCCAGGGAGAGCTGGTAGTCGGGGACGACCACGCGCGCGGCGCGGGCAGCCGGGTCCACGACGGTGACCGAGGCGACCTTGGCCGGTGAGAGGGCGTTGCCGACGAAGACGGCCGGGTCCTCCGACCAGTCGATGATGTCGATCTTCTCCTCGTTCAGCTCGTGCATCACCGCGCGGACCCGCTGGCCCATCGGACCGATGCAGGCACCCTTGGCGGAGATGTCGGGGCGCTTGGACTGGACGGCGATCTTGGTCCGGTGGCCGGCCTCGCGAGCCAGCGCCTTGATCTCCACGACGCCCTGCTCGATCTCGGGCACCTCGCGCTCGAAGAGCTTCTGCACCAGGCCCGGGTGCGTACGCGACACGACGACCTGGGGGCCGCGCACCTCCTTGCGGACGGCGACGACGTACACCCGCAGCCGGGTGCCGTGCCGGTACTCCTCGCCGGACACCTGCTCGGCCGGCGGCATGATCGCCTCGATGTCCCCGAGGTCGACCCGTACGACACGGTTGTCCCGGTCCTGCTGGACCGTGCCCATCACCACGTCCCCCTCGATGGCGGAGAAGGTGCCGTACTTCTTCTCGTCCTCGGCGTCACGGATCCGCTGGAGGATCACCTGGCGGGCCGTCGCCGCCGCGATCCGGCCGAACCCGGCGGGGGTGTCGTCGTACTCGCCGACGACCGTGCCCTCCTCGTCCTTCTCCGGGGCGATGACGGCAACCTTGCCGGACTTGCGGTCCAGGACGACCCGGGCGCCGGGCACCGGATCGTCGGTCTTGTGGTAGGCGGTCAGCAGCGCCTCCTCGAGCGCGGAGACCAGCACCTCCAGCGGGATCTCCTTGTCGTGTTCGATCGCCCGCAGTGCAGCCATGTCGACGTCCATGATCAGTCCTCTTCCTTGTCCTGGCGCTTCATCTCGACCTGGACCCGCGCCTTGGTGATGTCGGCGTACGCGCACCGTCGCTCGACCGCGGTGCCCTTGCCCGGGCGGGGGTCCTCCGGCTCGATCAGCAGATCGACACCTTCGTCGTCACTCGCCACGATCCGGCCCTGGAAGGTCTCCCCCGCTGTGGTGGTGATCCGCACCAGGTGGCCGGCGTTGCGCCGCCAGTGCCGCGGCAGGGTGAGCGGGCGGTTGACGCCGCGCGAGGAGACCTCGAGGGTGTAGGCACCGGCGCCGGTCGCAGCGGACTCGTCCAGCGCCTCGGACAGGTCCCGGGAGGCCTCGGCGATGTCGTCGATCAGCGGACCATGCCCCTCGGGCCCGTCGCCGTCGACCGTGACGCGCAGCAGGACGCGCTTCCCGGCGGGGATGATGTCCAGCGCGTCCAGCTCGAGCCCATGGCGGGCGAGCACCGGTTCGATGACCTCGATGAGTTGCCGTTCGTTCATGGTGCTCCTTGATCCGATTGTGTGGATGCGGTTGTGTCAGCGACGTGGTCGCCGTCGGTCATGCCCGGATGCCGCCGAGGTCCGCCTCGGCCGGGTCCCCGGCTCCCGAACAGGCTCGCCGGCCCGATGCACCCGCGCGATCCGTGCAGGCAAGCATACCTGTGCGCTAGCGTTCGGCCTGTGCTGACCCGTCGCGGAATCCTGCTGGCCGCCCTCGGTGGCGTGCTGTCCGGAGTCACCGGGTGCACCCGGCGCGACCCCACCGTCATCGGCCGGCCGAGCGCTGTCCCGTCCCTGTCCGGCGCTCCGAGCGCCGTGGCGGGAGCCCCGTACGCGTCGCTGGCGGCGGGCCTCGCCGCGGCGATACGGGGTGGTGCGGCCGGGACCGACCGGCTGGGCGGCTTCAAGGATCGCGCCGCCGCGGCATTCGACGCCCACGCCGCGTTCTTCGCCGCCGGCACCACCGCTGCCGCGCCGGGCGGGAGCCTGTCCGAGGCGGCCGGATCGGCGGCGACCACCTTCCTGGCCGCTCCGGCCCGCGGCACCAGCGCCGCCCGGCTCGCCGCGGCGGGGGCGTACGCCGCAGCGGTCGCGTCGCTGGCCGGCGCCCGTTCCCCGCGCACGCCGGCCGAAGCGCCGTCCGCGGACACGATCGCCGCCCTCGGCGATGCGGAGGCGATGACGGCCCTGGTGGTCCAGCTGCACGCCGCGCTGTTCGCCATCGAGGCGGCCATCGCCCAGCTGTCCGGCGAGGATGCGGCCTGGGCCAGGGTGCTGCTCGACGGCCACCGCGCGGCCCGCGACGGACTCGCCGCCGAGCTGGGGCGCCGCTCATTGCGGGTCCCGGCGGCACAGGTGGCGTACGACATCGGCCGCCCCACCGACACCGCCGGTGCGGTGGCCCTGCTGGCCCGGGTCGAGACGGCGGTGCTGCCCGACGCCTGCCGGGTCACCAGGGCGGCCACCGACGAGACGGTCCGGCGGCTCGGCGCCTCGGCCCTGGAGGACGCGGCCGTGGCGGTGGCCCGGTCCGGCGGCGGCCTGCCGGTGTGGCCGGGCTGGGCCTGACCGACAGCTGTCCCACCGGTCAGCGCAGCTGCAGCACCACGTCGTACGACAGCCGGACCACCAGGACGGCGACCACGATGAGCAACACCTTGCGGATGAAGCCGTTGCCGCGGTTGAGGGCCATCCGGGCGCCGGTCACTCCGCCGGTGACGTTCGCCGCGGCCATCATCAGGCCCAGCGCCCAGTTGACGTGCGGGGCGAGGGTGATGATCGCGGCCAGGTTGGTCGCGACGTTGGCGAGCTTGGCCCGGGCGCTGGCGGCGAGGAAGCCGTGGCCCAGCACCCCGACGATGAGGATCATGAAGAAGGTGCCGGTGCCCGGCCCCAGGAACCCGTCGTAGACCCCGACGCCCAGCCCGATGGCCGCCGACCGGACGCCCAGCCCGGTGCCGGTGTGGCGCAGGTGCGTCTCGATCCCGAACTGCGGGCGACGCCACAGGTAGCCGCCGACCACGACCAGGGCCACCAGCACGAACGGGGTGAACCACTGCTTCGGCAGGAAGGTCACCAGCCGCGCCCCGATGGCCGACCCGGTCGCCGCTCCCGCCATCAGTGGCAGGGTGTCGCGCCAGTCGACCCGGATCTTGCGCAGGTACGTCGCGGTGGCGGTGCTGGTGCCGGCGAAGGAGGAGATCTTGTTCGTGCCCGAGATGGTCGCGACCGGGGTGTCGGCGGGCAGCCCGAGCAACAGCGCGGGCAACTGGATCAGCCCGCCACCCCCCACGATGGCGTCGACCCAGCCCGCCACGAAGGCGACACCGACCAGCCCGGCGACGATCCAGGGGGAGATCCCCGCCAGCGACTCGAACACGCCGGGTCAGCCGCGGACCGCCGCGACGACCCGGTCCACCGCCTCGGCGAGGGGCACGTTCTCGGCGGTGCCGGAGGCACGGTCGCGCAGTTCCACCAGGCCGTCGGCGAGGCCGCGGCCGACGACGACGGTGGTCGGCATCCCGAGCAGCTCGGCATCGGCGAACTTCACCCCCGGGGACGCCTTGCGGTCGTCGAGCAGCACGGCGATCCCGGCGGCGTCGAGGTCGCCGGCGAGCTCGGCCGCGCAGGCGGCGATCTCGGCGCTCTTGCCGGTGGCGACGACCTGCACATCGTACGGCGCCAGCGCCCGCGGCCAGCACAGGCCCTTGTCGTCGCAGGTGTTCTCGGCGACCGCCGCGACGGCCCGGGAGACCCCCACGCCGTACGAACCCATCGTCACCGTGACCTGCTTGCCGTTCTGGTCGAGCACCTTGAGCCCCAGGGCCTCGGCGTACTTGCGGCCGAGCTGGAAGATGTGGCCCATCTCGATGCCGCGCGCGAGCTGCAGCGGCCCGGAGCCGTCGGGCGACGGGTCACCCGCGCGGATCTCGGCCACGTCGATCACCCCGTCGGAGGTGAAGTCGCGCCCGCAGACCAGGTCGAAGACGTGCTTCTGGTCGGCGTCCGCACCGGTGATCCAGCGGGTGCCGGGGACGACGCGGGGGTCGGTGAGGTACTTCACGCCGGAGGTGTTCTTCTCCCCCAGCACGCCGGGGCCGATGTAGCCCTTGACCAGGCTCGGGTACTTCGCGAAGTCCTCCTCGCCGAACGGCACGGCCACCCCGGGCTCGACCTGGGCCTCGAGGCGCTTCTCGTCGACCTCCCGGTCGCCGGGCAGGCCGATCGCCAGCGGCTCCTTGCTGCCGTCGGGGTACTCCAGCATGAAGACGACGTTCTTGAGCGTGTCCCCGCCGTTCCACGGCCGGTCGGCGCGGGGCTGCCGGTCGTCGGCGACCCGGATCAGGGCGTCGATGGTGGTCGACTGCGGGGTGTCCTCGACGTGCGCGGCCGGCAGATCCTCGTACGGCAGCGGGGCCGGGGAACCGATCCGGACCGCCTCGACGTTGGCCGCGTAGCCCCCCGGGGACCGGACGAAGGTGTCCTCACCGTTCTCGGCGACCGCGAGGAACTCCTCGGACGCCGAGCCACCCATCGCGCCGGACATCGCCTGGACGATGGCGTAGTCGAGCCCGAGCCGGTCGAAGATCCGGATGTAGGCGGCGCGGTGCTTGTCGTAGGCCGCCTGCAGGCCGTCGTCGTCGATGTCGAAGGAGTAGGAGTCCTTCATCACGAACTCGCGGCCACGCAGCAGGCCGGCCCGGGGCCGCGCCTCGTCGCGGTACTTGGTCTGGATCTGGTAGAGCACCAGCGGCAGGTCCTTGTACGAGGAGTACAGGTCCTTCACCAGCAGGGTGAACATCTCCTCGTGGGTCGGCCCGAGCAGCATGTCATTGCCCTTGCGGTCCTTGAGCCGGAACAGGTTGGGGCCGTACTCGACCCACCGGTCGGTCAGCTCGTACGGTTCGCGCGGCAGCAGCGCCGGGAAGTGCACCTCCTGGGCGCCGATGGCGTCCATCTCCTCGCGGACGATGTCCTCGACCTTGTGCAGCACCCGCAGCCCGAGCGGCAGCCAGGTGTAGATGCCCGGAGCGGCACGACGGATGTATCCGGCGCGCACCAGCCAGCGATGGCTGGGCACCTCGGCGTCCGCCGGGTCCTCGCGCAGGGTGCGGACGAACAGCTCGGACATCTTGGTGATCACAGAGGGCTCCCAGGGGTCGATGGACAGGCCGACTCTACCGCGCCGCAACGGGCTCAGCCGACGGTGATCCCCTCGGCGCCACGGGCACGAACGGTGCTCATCGTCCGGGTCAGGGCCCGCTCCAGAGTGGCCCGATCGACGCCGGCCGGGACCGGGGCGTCACCCGCCAGGGCGGCCGTGACATGCACCAGCCGGATCGGTCGCCCGGCCGCATACCGGGTGACGTAGGTCGGGATCGCGGTGGGATCGGTCGCCTCGAACCGTCCCGAGGCGGTCTCGGTGAAGGTGAACCGGGCGGTGATGCCCTCGAAGGTGGTGGGCTGGCTGGGCATCTGCTGGGCGATCTGGTTGCCGAGTCCGTAGACGACCCAGGTGCCGTCCACCTTCTCCCACGGCTGGACCGTGTGGACATGGTGGCCGTACACCAGGTCGATCACGCCGGAGTCGGCCAGTGCCCTGGCGTTGCGGATCTGGGTGGAGGTGGGGGCGGTGGTGTACTCGGTGCCGTCGTGCAGGGCGGCCAGGACGATGTCGGCGCCTGCGGCCCGGGCCGCCTTGGCCTTCGCGATCATCGCGTCGGTGTCGATCAGGTCGACCGCCCACCGGTGGTCCGCCGGCAGCTGCAGGCCGTTCAGGCCGTACGCCCCCTCGATCACGGCGACCCGCACCCCGGAGGCGGTCGTCCTGATCACCGGCGTACGGGCGTCCGCCTCCGTGGCGTACGCGCCGGTGGTGCTGATCCCGGCGTCGCGGAAGGCGCTGACGGTGCGCGCGATCCCGGCGGTGCCGGCGTCCAGCGAGTGGTTGCTGCCCAGGGTGCACAGGTCGTAGCCGGCCGTGGCGGCGCCGGCGGCGACCTGTGGTGGCGCGGCGAAGACCGGGTAGTTGCGGTAGGGCCCGCCGGCCGGACCGACCGGGACCTCCTCGTGACACACCGCCAGGTCGGCTGCGGTGATCACCGGGGTCATCGAGCCGAACATCGGTCCGAAGTCGTACTGGTCCGCGCCGGTCCGGCCCTCCGCGCGGGCATCCTCCTGGGCGGAGAACCAGGTGGTGTTGTGCCACAGCAGGTCGCCGGCGAGGACAACGGTGACGCTGCGCGGCGGCGCCGGCGACGGGGCCGGTGTGGCGCCCGCGGTGATCGCGGCCCCGGGGCCCGGCCCGGCCCCGGGGCGGACCGCCGAGCAGCCCGTCACGAGTGACCCGACGAGCAGGGTGGCGACGGCGGCCGCCGTTCTCCGACGACGCATGGTGACCTCGGCTCCCGGCGGGGCGCGCGGCACCGACGCCGTTGGTGGCAGCCCTGACCGGACGCAGAGCCTCTCAGTACAGGATGGTGGCGAACTCCCCGACCTGCTGCATCCCGGCACGCCGATAGGTCGCCAGGGCAGGAGCGTTGAAGTCGTTGACGTACAACGTCACGATCGGCCAGCGCCGACGGGCCTGCCGGATCACCGCGGCCATCGCCGGGGCCGCGATCCCCCGACCCCGCTGGTCGGGGGCGACCCATACCCCCTGCACCTGGCAGACGCTCGAGGTCGCCGAGCCGATGTCGGCCTTGAAGATCACCCGACCGCCCTCGACGATCGCGTACGACCGGCCCTGCTGGATCAGCGACCGGATGTAGACCCGGTAGGACACGTCCGACCCGCCGACGGCCGGCGACTGACCGACCTCCTCGGTGTACATCGCCACAGCAGCATCGGCGTACGGCTGCCACAGGTCGAGGGTCGCCGGCCGGACCCGGGGGTCCGCCGCGATCGAGGGCTCGTCGTCGATGAGCATCACCGGCTGGTGGGCCCGGACGTCACGCGGCTCGGCCCACTCGGCGCCCCACTGGCGCACCAGCTCGTGGTGGAGCGTCATCGCCGCCTCGGCCGGGCCGATGATCGACGAGGCGATCCGGCGGTAGCCGGCGAACGCGGCGAACGCCGCACAGGCCCGGGCATCGGCGTTCACCGGCACCATGTTGGACCCGGCGTGCAGCATCGCCCGCAGCCGGCCGCCCTCCTCATAACCCCAGACCGGGCAGCCCAGGGTGACCCGGTCCAGCCCGCCGGTCCGGACCCGGGATCCGACGTACACGTTGTCCACCGGGTCACGCCGCAGCAGCGCCAGCGCAGCGGGCAGGTCGTCGGCGCCGAGCGTACGGACACCGAAGCTCGTGGAGGGTGAGGGTCGGACGGGTGCGGACACGGTGGCTCCCGGGGCTCGGTCAGCTGACGCTGACGACCGGAGACCCTTCGAGCTGCTCGTCGCCGGACCCGGTCCCGACCGACTCGGCGAGCCGATTGGCCTCCTCGATCAGGGTCTCGACGATCCGGTCCTCGGGGACGGTCTTGACGACCCGGCCGTGGACGAAGATCTGACCCTTGCCGTTGCCGGAGGCGACACCGAGGTCGGCCTCGCGGGCCTCACCGGGGCCGTTCACGACGCAGCCCATCACCGCCACGCGCAGCGGCACGGTCATCCCCTCCAGGCCCTTGGTGACCTCGTCGGCCAGGGTGTAGACGTCCACCTGGGCCCGTCCGCAGGACGGGCAGGAGACGATCTCCAGGTGCCGCGGCCGCATGCCCAGCGACTCGAGGATCTTGACGCCGACCTTGACCTCCTCGACCGGCGGGGCGGACAGGGACACCCGGATGGTGTCGCCGATGCCCTGGGCGAGCAGCGCGCCGAAGGCGACCGCGGACTTGACGGTGCCCTGGAAGGCGGGGCCGGCCTCGGTCACCCCGAGGTGCAGCGGGTAGTCGCACGCCTCGGCGAGCAGCTGATAGGCCCTGATCATCACCACGGGGTCATGGTGCTTGACCGAGATAGCGAAGTCACGGAAGCCGACGTCCTCGAACAGCCGGGCCTCCTGCATCGCCGACGCGACGAGGGCCTCGGGGGTCGCGGACCCGTACTTCTCCATGATCCGCTTGTCGAGCGAGCCGGCGTTGACACCGATCCGCAGCGGCACCTGCGCATCGGTGGCGGCCTTGGCGATCTCGGCGATCTTGTTGTCGAACTGCTTGATGTTGCCCGGGTTCACCCGGACCGCGGCACACCCGGCCTCGATCGCCTGGAACACGTAGCGCGGCTGGAAGTGGATGTCGGCGACGACCGGGATCTTGGACTTCTTGGCGATGATGTGCAGTACGTCGGCGTCGTCCTGGCTCGGAACGGCGACCCGGACGATGTCGCAGCCGGCGGCGGTCAGCTCGGCGATCTGCTGGAGGGTCCCATTGATGTCGGTGGTCTTCGTGGTGGTCATGGACTGCACCGAGACGGGAGCGTCGCCACCGACCTCCACCGAGCCCACCCGCAGCTTGCGCGTGACGTGGCGCGGAGCGAGCTGGATCGGGGCGGGTGCGGGCATTCCGAGACTTGTTGCCATGCGACAAGAGTAGGACACCTGTCTGAGCCCGCCCCACCTGGAGCGTGCTGCACCCGAGGCAAAGAAGCAGGGACCGATCGGATCGGCAGGAGCGACGGACCAAGGGGTGCCCGCCCCGTCTTCACCGGACGGGCACCCATGCCGTGGAGCCAAGTGGAGGATCAGCCCTTCGCCGATGCGGACAAGCGGGCGATCTCACGGGCACCGGGGATGTCCATCGCGCCGTGGTCGATCGGCTGACCTGTACGGTCCTTCACCGTGAAGGTCACCACCAGGGCGATCAGCGTGACGACGAACAGGTAGACGGGCACCGACATGACCGTGTGCGTGCTGTCGGTGAGCGCCTGGGCGATCATCGGCGCAAAAGCACCACCGAGGATCGAGCCCAGCGCGTACGAGATCGACGCACCCGAGTAGCGGATCGAAGCCGGGAACATCTCGGCGAACAGCGCCGCCTGCGGGCCGTACGTCAGGCCCAGCGGGACGGTGAGCAGGACCATCGCGACCGCCACCCAGACCAGCTGGCCGGTCTGCACGAGCAGGAACATCGGGAAGACCCACAGCAGCTGGGCGACGTAGCCCACTCGATAGGTACGGATGCGGGTGAACCGGTCCGACAGACTGCCCGCGAGGAAGGTCGTGACGATCCAGCAGGCGGATGCCAACGTCACCAGGTTCAGGATCGCAGGCTTCGGCATCCCGAGGTGGGTCGTGGTGTAGGCGAGGAGGAATCCGCCGGTCACCATGTAGCCTGCCACGCCGTTGCCCATGAACATCAGGGCGGCCTGGGCGACCTGCTTGCCGGTGAAGCGGAACACCTGGCCGAGCGGCATCTTCACCTCGTCGGGGTGCTCATTGAGCTCCTTGAAGACCGGGGACTCGGTGACGCCGAGCCGGATCCACATGCCGATGATGATGAGCACGGCGGATGCCAGGAACGGGATGCGCCAGCCCCACGTCTTGAACTGCGCATCGGTCAGCAGGACCGACAGCATGGCGAGGAAGCCGGTGGCGATCAGCATGCCCACCGGGACGCCGATCTGCGGGAAGGCGCCGAACTTGCCACGCTTGCTCGCCGGTGCGTGCTCGACGGCCATCAATGCCGCACCGCCCCACTCGCCGCCGGCGGAAAAGCCCTGGACGATCCGGAGCACGATGAGCAGGACCGGGGCCCACAGGCCGATGGTCTGGGCGGTCGGCAGGACGCCGATGAGCGCCGTGGCGCCGCCCATCAGCAGCAGGGTGATCACCAGCATCGCCTTGCGCCCGACCCGGTCGCCGTAGTGGCCGGCGACGGCGGCACCCAACGGCCGGAAGAGGAAGCTGATGCCGACCGTGGCGAAGGACAGGATGAGCTGCATGTTGTCGGGCACCGCGGAGAAGAACTGCTTGCCGAAGATCAGGGCCGCGGCATTGGCGTAGATGAAGTAGTCGTACCACTCGATGGAGGTGCCGACCAGGGTCGCCATGGCGACCCGTCGATCCTGGGGACGGTGCTCGTCGAGGACGAGGGAGTGGCTACTCACATTGGCCTGGGTCATCTCGATGACTCCTTTGTCGAGGGAGGGACAGGACAGACGCTCAAGAGGGTGGTGGAGGGGACGGGGTGGACGACCACGATTGCCGGCCGGGCCGGCGACGATGCCGGCAGGACTCAGGGCCGATCCCTGGTCGGGCGGCCGATCCATTGCCCTGATATTCAGGATCGTATACGCTTACATATACAAGCACAACCCTCATTGTTCTCGAACACGACACTGTGGGCCCGCGCCCGACCGGAGGTTCCCGATGACGCAAACCACGGCAATGCTGCTGGACGACGTTCTTCCCGCCGACCTGCAACCTCGCCTGTTCATCAACGGCGAGTGGCGGGACGGCTCCCGTGGCACCGTGCCCGTCCACAACCCGGCGACCGGCCGGGTCATCGCCCAGGTGGCCGACGCCTCCGTCGCGGACGGCCTGGCCGCTCTCGGGGCGGCTGCGGATGCCGCAGCGGACTGGGCCGCCACTCCCCCACGACGCCGAGCCGAGATCCTGCGGCGGGCCTTCGATGCCGTGATCGCGCGCACCGAGGACTTCGCCCGGGTGATGACTCTGGAGATGGGCAAACCGCTCGCCGAGGCGCGCGGTGAGGTGGCCTACGGAGCCGAGTTCCTGCGCTGGTTCAGCGAGGAGGCACCGCGGATCCAGGGCTACTACCGGCCGTCCCCGGAGGGCACCTCGCGGCAGCTGGTGACCCGGCGACCTGTCGGACCCTCGCTCTTCATCACCCCGTGGAACTTCCCGCTGGCGATGGCGACGCGCAAGATCGCGCCGGCGCTGGCGGCCGGCTGCACCATCGTGCTGCGACCGGCGATCCTCACCCCGTTGACCTCCCTCCTGTTGGCGCAGGTGCTGGCCGACGCCGGCGTGCCGGACGGGGTCGTCAATGTCGTCACCTCGGCGCTCCATGACGTCTCCGACGCGATGATCGCCGACCCGCGGCTCCGGAAGCTCTCGTTCACCGGGTCCACCCCGGTCGGCAAACTGCTGCTGCAGCAGGCGAGCCGGAACGTGCTGCGCTGCTCGATGGAACTCGGCGGAAACGCGCCACTGCTCGTCTTCGAGGACGCGGATCTGGACCTCGCGGTGGACGGCGCTTTCGCCGCCAAGGTCCGCAACATGGGTGAGGCCTGCACCGCCGCCAATCGTTTCCTCGTGCACGAGTCTGTCGCCAAGGACTTCACTGCCCGCCTGGCGTCGCGTTTCGCGGCCCTGACGGTCGGTGACGGCCTGGCGGACGGGACCCAGATCGGGCCGATGATCACCGAGCAGGCCCGTACGAAGATGCAGGACCTGGTCGATGGCGCAGTCTCCCAGGGCGCCTCGGTCGCCACCGGCGGCACCGTCGTCGACGCGCCGGGATGGTTCTTCCGACCGACGGTGCTCCGTGACGTCCCGACCGACGCCGACATCCTCGGGGAGGAGATCTTCGGCCCGGTGGCCCCCGTCGTCACCTTCCGCACCGAGGAGGAGGCCGTGGCGCTCGCCAACCGGGTCGACGTCGGGTTGGCCGGCTACATCTTCACCCGGGACATGGACCGTGTTCTTCGCCTCAGCGAGCGACTGGAGGTCGGCATGATCGGGGTGAACCAGGGTGTGATCAGCAATGCCGCTGCACCGTTCGGCGGCGTCAAGCAGTCCGGGCTCGGGCGTGAGGGCAGCCACGAGGGCATCGAGGAGTTCCTCGAGACCGTCTACGTCGCCCTTCCCGATCCCTGGGCGAGCCACTGATCTGATCCACCGCGGACGTACGAAAGGCCCGGCCGAGGGCCGGGCCTTTCGTACGTCCCTCTCAGCTGTCGGCGCCGATGAAGCGCTCAGCGAGTCCCTCCGAAGCACGGGCGACCAGGGCCACGTCGGCGCCCACCAGGATGAACCGCGCGCCGTTCGCGGCGTAGTCGCGTGCGGCATCGGGGTCGAAGGCGTTGACCCCCACCGGCTTCCCGGCCGCGGTCACCGCGGCGAAGGCCTGCTTCACCGCTGCGACGACGTCCGGGTGGACCTGCTGGCCCAGCAGCCCCATCGCCGCGGCCAGGTCACTGGGGCCGACGAAGACACCGTCGATCCCCGGAGTCGCGGCGATCGCCTCGGCGTTCTCCACGCCCTCCGGCGTCTCGATCTGGACGAAGACGGACACATGGTCCGCACCGTTGTGCAGGTACTGGTCCACCCGGTTCCAGCGAGCCGACCGGGCCAGCGCACTGCCGACCCCGCGACGCCCGTACGGAGGGTACTGGGCGGCCTGCGCCACGACCTCCGCCTCCTGCGGGGTCGACACCATCGGGACCAGGATGTTCTGGGCACCGAGATCGAGGACCTGCTTGATCACCGTGGGGTCCCCGACCGGTACCCGCACGACAGGCGTCGTCGGATAGGCGGAAACAGCGTAGAGCTGGCCGAGGATCGACTCGAGCCCATTGGGCGCGTGCTCCATGTCGATGAGCAGCCAGTCCAGCCCCGCCCCGGCCATGATCTCGGCGATGACGGGCGAGCCCGAGCACACCCAGCCACCGACGAGCGTCCGGTCCGACGCGGCCAGCCGGTCGCGGAGCGTGGGATCTAGACGAAGTGGCATGAGATCGTCCCCATCGGTCCGTAGTCGGCGAGCACGGTGTCGCCCTTCTCCACCCACATCGGACGGGTGAAGGACCCGGCCAGGATGATCTCGCCCGCCTCCAGGCGGTCCCCGTGCTGGGCGATCTTGTCGGCGAGCCAGGCGACCCCCATGGCGGGGTGGTTGAGCACCGCGGCGGCGACGCCCGATTCCTCGATCGTCTGGTTGCGATAGAGCAGGGCCGAAATCCAGCGCAGGTCGACCGCATGCGGATCGGTCGGGTTCCCCCCGTACACCATGGCCCCCATCGCGGCATTGTCGCTGATCGTGTCGACGATGGTGCGCCCCGGCATCTCGATCCGGCTCGACAGGATCTCCAGCGCCGGCACCACATACTCGGTCGCGCGCAGCACGTCGAAGACCGTTGCACCGGGCCCGTCGAGGGCCTCGCCGAGGACGAAGGCCAGCTCGACCTCGATCCGTACGTTCGAGAAACGGTTGTGCTCGATCACCGATCCGTTCTCGAACACCATGTCGTCGAAGATGGCCCCGTAGTCGGGTTCGTCGATGCCGGTCGCGGCCTGCATGACCTTGGAGGTCAGTCCGATCTTCCGGCCGACCGGACGACGGCCGTTCTCGATCCCTCGGCGTCGCCATTCGTTCTGCACGGCATACGAGTCCTCGACGGTCATCCCCGGGTGGCGGGTGGTGAGGAGCGGCACCATGGTGCGGTCCCGCTCGGCGGCGGCGAGTTCGTCCGCGATGGTGCGGATCTCTTCCTGCGAAAGCATGGGTTCTCCTCGGGATCAGAGCTGGTGGCCGAGCTTGAACTCACCCTGTTTCCAGGACGGCATCTCGTCCTCGTCGCCCTTGCGGGTGTAGGAGAATCCGTCCGCCCCGACGGTGACGTCCATCTCGCGGGCGGCTTCGCGGGCGACGATCGGCTGCGGGTTGCCGTCGAGATCGAGCACCGGGGTGGCCTCGGCGTACCAGCTCGACACGACCGGGTTGCCCCAGAAGTCGCGTCGCTGGTTGTCGTGCACGTCCCAGGTGACGACCGGGTTGTCCGGGTCGCCGGTGTAGTAGTCCTGGGTGTAGATCTCGATGCGGTGGCCGTCCGGATCACGCAGGTAGAGGTAGAAGGCGTTGGACACACCGTGCCGGCCCGGACCACGCTCGATCACGTCGGACATCCGCAGCGCGCCCAGCTTGTCGCACAACGCCAGCACATTGTGCTTCTCGTGCGTGGCGAAGGCGAGGTGGTGCAGGGCCGGGCCGTCGCCGCCGGTCAGGGCGGTGTCGTGCACCGTCGCCTTGCGGTGCATCCAGGCCGCGTACACCGTGCCCTTGTCGTCCTGGATGTCCTCGGTGCTGCGGAAGCCGAGGTCCGACAGGTACCGAACGGCCCGCGGCACGTCCGGGGTGACCTGGTTGAAGTGATCCAACCGGATGAGCGGGGAAGCGCCCTGCAGGTCGTAGGCCCAGGCGAGGCGCTCGACATGCTCGGTCTCGAAGAAGAACTCGTACGGGAAGCCGAGTGGGTCCTCGACCCGCACTGCGTCACCGATGCCCTTGACGAACCCTTCCCGGCGCCGCTCGACGCGGCAGCCGAGCTCGCGGTAGTACGCCTCGGCCCGGTCGACGTCCGCGGCGCTGCGCACCCGGAAGGCGAACACCACACCCGCCGCCACCGGCCCCTGGCGCAGCACCAGGTTGTGGTGGATGAACTCCTCGTAGGTGCGCAGGTAGACGGCGTGGTCGTCCTCCTCCGTCACGTACATGCCCAGGACATCCACGTAGAAGTCCCGCGACCGCTGGAGGTCGGTGACCTGCAGTTCGAGGTAGGCGCACCGCAGGATGTCCGGCGGCGGGCAGGACGGTGTCGGGACGGCGTCCAGGGTGCGGATCGGGTCGGTGTCGGTGACGACGGGTTCCGGTGAACCTGACGAGATAACGGGCATATCGGGCCTCCTTGCGCGATGAACGGATCAGTTCTTGCCGAAGACGGGGTTGTGGACCTCCCCGAGGTTGATGTGCACGGCCTGCTGGTCGGTGTAGAAATCGATCGAGCGGTAGCCCCCCTCGTGGCCAAGGCCGGACGCCTTCACCCCACCGAAGGGCGTCCGCAGGTCACGAACGTTGTTCGAGTTGAGCCAGACCATGCCTGCCTCGACGTTCTGCGCGAAGTTGTGGGCGCGCTTGAGGTCGTTGGTCCACACGTACGCGGCGAGACCGTAGCGGGTGTCGTTGGCGAGGCTGAGGGCCTCCTCGTCGGTGTCGAACGGGGTGATCGCCACCACGGGGCCGAAGATCTCCTCCTGGAAGATCCGGGCGCCCGGCTTGACGTCGGCGAAGACCGTCGGAGCGACGAAGTTGCCGAACTCGAAGCCCTCGGGCCTGCCGCCACCGGCCACCAGGCGGCCCTCGCTCCTGCCGATCTCGACGTAGCTCATCACCTTGGCGAAGTGCTCCGGGTGGACCAGGGCGCCGACCTCGGTCTGCGGGTCGTGCGGGTAGCCGACCCTGACCCGCTTGGCCTGGGCGGCGTAGCGCTCGACGAACTCGTCGTACACCGCGCGCTGGACCAGGATCCGGCTGCCAGCGGTGCATCGCTCGCCATTAAGCGAGAACACACCGAAGATCGTCGCGTTGATGGCAGCATCGAGGTCCGCATCGGCGAACACGATGGCAGGGGACTTGCCACCGAGCTCCATCGACAGACCCTTGAGGTACGGCGCGGCATTGCCGAAGATGATCTGCCCGGTACGGGACTCGCCGGTGAACGAGATCAGCGGGACCTCGGGATGCTTCACGAGGGCGTCACCCGCGTGCTCGCCCAAGCCGTTGACGAGGTTGAAGACCCCCCGGGGCAGCCCCGCCTCCTCGAAGATCCCCGCCCAGAGCGATGCGGACAGCGGGGTGAACTCGGCCGGCTTCAGGACGACGGTGTTGCCCGTGGCGAGGGCGGGGGCGAGCTTCCAGCTCTCCAGCATGAACGGCGTGTTCCACGGCGTGATCAGGCCCGCCACGCCGATCGGCTTGCGGTTGACGTAGTTCACCTGCCGTCCGGGCACCTTGTAGGTGTCGTCACGCTGCGCCACGATCAGGTCCGCGAAGAAGCGGAAGTTCTCCGCCGCTCGGCGGGCCTGCCCGAGGGCCTGGGTGATGGGCAGACCCGAGTCGAACGACTCGAGCTCCGCCAGACGCTGGTCGCGGGCCTCGACGAGGTCGGCGATGCGGTGCAGGATGCGCGACCGCTCGCGGGGCAGCATCTTCGGCCACGGGCCGTCCACGAAGGCCCTGCGGGCCGCCTCGACCGCCCGATCGATGTCGGCCTTCTTGCCGGATGCGGCCTGCACGTAGGTCTCGTTCGACACGGGCTCGATCACGTCGAACGTATCCCTGTCCACGGAATCGACGAACTCACCGTCGATGTAGTGCTGGATACGTGCGGGCAGATCCGCCGGAACATGGCGCTGGTCGAGTGCGGTCGCGGTCATGGTACCTCCTCTTTGAGGGTCTTCTCTTCAATGGGATTCGTGGGGTGGTGAACATCGGACGGTCGGTGCCGAGAGCCGGCTGGTCCGCCGGATCCGTCCGACTCAGGACTGGCGTGACAGGTAGGCCTTGAGGGTCCGCCAGCGATGGTCGCGGGCAGCCATTTCGACCTCGAGCTGACCGGCTCCGGACCGGATGAGCCCGAGGAGCTGCTGGTGCTCCTCGACGGATTCCTTGGACCGGCCGGGGACGAAGGAGAAGGTCGAGTGCCGCACCCGCGTCATCTGGGCCCAGGCCCGGTGGGTGTAGTCAAGGATCTGGGTGTTCGGACAGGCCTCGAACAGGATGGTGTGGAATTCCCGATTGAGGACGGTGAACTGGTGCGGGTCGAAATCCGCAAGCAGGACCCGCATCCGTTGATTCGTCTCCTCGGCCCTCGCGAGCTGTGCCTTGGTCAGGTGCGGGGCGGCCAGGGCCGTGGCGATGCCCTCCAGGACCCCGAGGGTCTCCATGGCGTCGACGTACGCTCCCTTGTCCACGAGCGCCACCCGGGCACCGACGTTACGTTCGAACTCCACGAGGCCCTCGGCCTCAAGACGCCGGACGGCTTCACGTACGGGGACGACACTCATGTCGATCTCGCCGGCGACGGCGGAGAGCACGATCCGGTACCCCGGTCCGTATGTCTGCGTCATGATGCGGTCGCGGAGCCACTGGTAGGCGATCTCGGACTTGCTGGTGGAGGTCGGGCCCGTGGCGGAGGACGGGTCACTCGCGGAGGTGGTGCTGCTGGAAGCGGGGGACATGGTGTCAACCTTCCTGGTCGGTCATGGCGGCGAGGTGGGCCTCGTAACGCGCCCGCCACTCGGCGTTCATCGGGAAGAGACCGTCAACGGGGTATCCGGCGCCCACCTGCTCGGCGACCCAGGCGTCCTCAGCCTCCTTGGTCAAGGCTGCCTCAGCCACCTCGTCGGCGAGTCCCGGGGGGATCACGACCACACCGTCGTCATCGCCGACGATGATGTCCCCCGGCTGGACGGTGGCCCCGCCGCAGGCGATGGTGAGGTCGATGTCCCACGGCACGTGCCTGCGACCGAGGACCGCCGGATGCGGGCCCTGGCTGAAGACCGGCAGGTCGACGTCGGACACGGTGGCGTAGTCGCGGACCCCGCCATCGGTCACGATGCCGGCGGCGCCGCGGACCTTCGCCCTGATGGCCAGGACATCGCCCAGCGTGCCGGACCCGCACTCACCCCGGGCCTCGATGACGATGACCTCACCCTCGCCGACACTGTCGAAGATGCGTTTCTGGGCGTTGTAGCCGCCACCGTGGCTCCGGAACAGATCCTCCCGGTTCGGGACGAAACGCAGGGTGCGAGCGGTCCCGACGAGCTTGCGGCCCGGCCGGGTGGGCCGTACGCCGTCGATCGACACGTTGTCGAGGCCACGCAGGCGCAGTTGCTGGGAGAGCCCGGCGACCGGCACCCGCTCGAGCTTGGCGCGCAACGCCGGGGGGAGCACGGATGCCGACGCGGAGAGCCCCGCAGTCTCCCGGGAACCCCAGGCCTCCTCGCGCTGACGGTCGTCCACGGACGGTAGGGACCCGAGCTCCGGGTCGAACTCGCCCCACCCCCCCACGACATGGGTGACCAGCCGGCCGCTGCTGGGGTGGTCGGGCGCCGCGGGGGCGTCCACCTCGACCTCCACCGTGCTGCCGGGGAGCGCCACCGAGGACCCGGCCGGCGTCCCGGTCAGGATGACGTCGCCCGGCTCGAGGGTGAGGTGCTGGGAGAGATCCGCGACCAATTGTTCGGGCGTGAAGAACATCCCCGCAGTGGTGTCGTCCTGGACCAGGACCCCGTCCAGCCACGTACGGACCCGCAGTCCGGACGGATCCACGGTCCGGGCGTCGATGAGGGCCGGACCGAGTGGTGTGTACCCGTCGCGTCCCTTGTTCCGGACGTTGGAACCCTTGTCGTTGGCGCGCAGGTCGTACAGCCCCCAGTCGTTTCCGGCCGTGACCCAGCCGACGTGGTCCCAGGCGTCGGCCCGGGAGACCCGACGGGCCGTCCGGCCGATGATCAGGGCGACCTCGCCCTCGAAGGCAAGGAGCTCCGTGCCTGCGGGCCGTTCGACGGTCGCACCGCTCGCGGCCACTGAACTGCCGGGCTTGAGAAAGTACGACGGAGCGGCAGGCCGGCGGCCGCGCTGCGCGGCGCGGGAGCCATAGCTGAGGTGCACGGCGATGATCTTGCCCGGCACGCACGGCAGAGCCGCGAATCGTGCACTCCCGGCCACGTCGTTGTCCATGAGCACCTCGTTGTCCATAAGAACCTCTGGTCTGGAAGGGGTTTACGACCTATCTGAAATCGTATACGTTGTCACCATCGTAGAGCGCCATCCACGCCAGCGCAAGGATCGATCAAGCGGGGCACAAAGGAAACGGTCCGGCGGTCGACCGGATCCCTGCCCGCGCCGCGGATGGTGACCTGCGCTCCCCCATCGCCCCCGACCGGTGCCCACCCACCAGACCCCAGACGTGTCAGATCCCTTCAACGACGAGGAGAATCATGCAGTTCCATCACCACGGCTACGTGTCCGGCGATCCCCGGATCCAGGACGCAGCGGGCGTCGGCGTCGATCGCCCCGACGAGCTCCCCGAGACAGTCGACGTCCTCATCGTGGGCACCGGGCCCGCCGGCGTGATCACCGCCGCCCAGCTCTCCCAGTTCCCTGACATCACCACCCGCATCGTCGAGCGCCGCGAGGACCGGTTGCCCATCGGACAGGCCGACGGCATCCAGGCGCGCAGTGTGGAGACCTTCCAGGCCTTCGGCTTCGCGGACCGGGTGATCAACGAGGCCTACGTCATCTCCGAGATGGCCTTCTGGCGGCCGGATCCGGCCGATCCGTCGCGCATCGCGCGCACGGCGGTGGCCGAGGACGATCCGACGGGGATCAGCGAATTCCCCCACCTGATCGTGAACCAGGCGCGCATCCTCGACTACTTCACCGAGGTGATGGCCGAGTCCCCGACCCGGATGAAGCCCGACTACGGGTACGAGTTCGTCGGGCTCGAGATCGCACCGGAGGGCGACCACCCGGTGACGGCCACCCTGCAGTGCATGTCCGGCCCCGGCGCGGGCACCACCCGTACGGTCCGGGCCAAGTACGTCGTCGGCTGTGACGGCGCCCGCAGCCGGGTCCGCGAGTCGATCGGCCGCAAGCTGGTGGGTGACCGGGCGAACCACGCCTGGGGCGTGATGGACATCCTCGCGGTCACCGACTTCCCGGACATCCGCACCAAGTGCGCGATCCAGTCCGGCTCCGGCGGCAACATCCTGCTCATCCCCCGCGAGGGCGGCTTCCTGTTCCGCATGTACGTCGATCTCGGGGTGGTCGCTCCGGAGGACGCCAAGCGAGTGCGGCAGACGTCGATCGAGGAGATCATCACCAAGGCGCAGCAGATCCTCCACCCGTACACCCTCGAGGTGAAGGACGTCTGCTGGTCGAGCGTCTACGAGGTCGGTCACCGGGTGACGGACAAGTTCGACGACGTGCCGGCGGCCGAGACCGGCCTGCGCTCCCCCCGCGTGTTCATCGCCGGTGACGCCTGCCACACGCACAGTGCCAAGGCCGGCCAAGGGATGAACGTGTCGATGCAGGACGGATTCAATCTCGGCTGGAAGCTGGCGCACGTGCTGACCGGCCTCAGCCCCGAGTCCCTGCTCGACACGTACTCGGCCGAGCGCCAGACCATCGCCCAGAACCTGATCGACTTCGACAAGGAATGGTCGACGATGATGGCGATGAAGCCTGAGGAGTTCGACTCCCCCACCGAGCTCGAGGACTTCTACGTCCGCACGGCCGAGTTCCCGGCCGGCTTCATGACCCGGTACCGGCCGTCGATGATCACCGGCGAGACCACCCACCAGGAGCTCGCCACGGGCTTCCCGATCGGCAAGCGCTTCCACTCCTTCCCCGTGGTGCGGGTCGCCGAGGGAAATCCGATCCACCTCGGACACCATGCCCGGGCCGACGGACGCTGGCGGATCTATGCCTTCGCCGATAGCGATCGGTCGGCCCTCGACCAGTGGGCCGAGTGGATGGTCACCTCCCCCGACTCGCCGCTGCTGGCCTTCACCCCCGAGGGCAGCGATCCCGACAGCGTCTTCGACGTCAAGGTCATCCACCAGCAAGCGCACCGCGATGTGGACCTGGGCACAGTCCCTGGAGCGTTCCTGCCCAAGGTCGGTCCATTCGGACTGGTCGGCTATGAGAAGGTGTTCGCGTCCGATCCGAAGCGCGACATCTTCGAGGCCCGAGGTGTCTCGCGGAACGGCGCAGTGGTCGTCGTCCGCCCCGATCAGTACGTGGCCCACGTCCTCCCACTGGAGGAGCCCGCGCTGCTGTCCGCCTTCTTCGCCGACATCATGCAGCAGCCCGCCTCAGCACTGCTGGGCGCGTCCTGACCACCGCCGGCCGGCCCTGAGGAAAGGGGCCACCCGCTGATGCGGATCCGCCGCCGTCCCACGCGGGGCGGCGGCGGGGCACGCTGCACCGCCGCGACCTCGCGGCAGCTTCAGAACCACCGCGATCTCGCGGCGGCGTCAGAACAGCCGGATCGGGCTGACCAGGTCGGCGACGATGAGCACGGCTCCGGCGATCACCACGAAACCGGTGACGACCCAGGAGATCGGGAGCAGCTTCGTGGTGTCGAACGGCGGCGGGGTGGCACGGCGGCGGAGCCGGGCGGCGAGCCGACGCAGGCCGTCCCAGGTCGCCCCGGCGAGGTGTCCGCCGTCCAGCGGCGGCAGCGGGACGAGGTTGAACAGTGCGACGAAGAGGTTGACCGAGCCGAGGAGCTGCGCCACCACGACCGCCTTGTTGCCCGAGCTGAGCTTGTTGGTGGTGACCACCTCACCGGCCACCCGGGAGGCGCCGACGACGCTGACCGGCCCGTTGATGTCCCGGGCCTGCCCGGTGACCAGTCCGACGGCGGTGTGCCAGACCTTCACCGGGAAGCCGACCAGGGCGTAGACCGACTGCACGGTCATCGTCCACATGTCCTTCAGCACCACGACGGGGCCGCCCCGGACGACCTCGACGGTCGGCGAGACCCCGAGGAAGCCCGCCTCGACGTTGCGGCCCGGGTCGACCTTGCTCGGCACCCCGGTGGTCACCGTAGGGGTGGTCGGCAGGGTCACGGTCCGGCCGGCGCGGTCCACCACCAGCGTGGCCGGGGCCGACCGGTTGTCCCGGATCATCGCCGAGAGCTGGTCCCAGTCGGTCGGCCGACGGCCGTTGAAGCTGACGATGACATCGCCCGCCTGCACCCCCATGGTGTGCGCGGGTGTGGCGGGGTCCCCCGGCTCACAGGTGGTGTTCGTCCGACCGGCCGGGATGACGCACTCCGACACCGACTGGACGGTGAGGGTCGGGCGGGCCACGCCGGCGCCGGCGGTGACGCCGAGGAAGAGCAGGAAGGCCAGCAGGATGTTCATCGCCGGCCCGCCGAACATGATGATCAGACGCTGCCAGACCGGCTTCTGGTACAGCAGGGTCCCGTCGTCCTCCGGCGTGATCTCCTCCCACTCGTACGCCCGGGCATCCTCGGCGATCTGCTGGAAGAAGTTCGACCCGCTCGCCCGGACCTTGGTGTCACCGGGGGCGGGCGGATACATCCCGACCAGACGTACGTAGCCGCCGAGCGGCAACGCCTTGACGCCGTAGTCCGTGGAGCCGATCCGGCGCTTCCACAGGGTCTTCCCGAAGCCGACGAAGTACTCGGTGACCTTGACCCGGAAGATCTTCGCCGGGATCAGGTGCCCCACCTCGTGCAGGGCGATCGAGAGCATGATGAGGGCGAAGAAGACCACCGCCCCCAGCGCGTACCACAACGTCTGCATCCCGAGTCCTGTCCCTCGTCGTCCCAGTGGTGCCGTCCGGCACCGTCGTCACGTCCCACGACGGCGAGGCGTACGCCCCCGGTGCCGCCACCGCTCGGCCCCCGCGGACCGACCTCCCGGGCTCAGCCTCGGGTACGCGCCTCGGCGGCCCGCCGGGCCCACGCGTCCGCGGCCAGCACGGTCTGCACGGTGATCGCCTCGTCGGGCACGAACCGCGATCCGTCCGTGCTCACCGAGTCCGAGTTCGTTCGGTCCGAGCTCGCTGACCGGACCGAACGTGCGGACCGCACCGAGCCGTCACCGCTCGCGGGGACCTGCCCCTCGTGCTCGGCCAGGACGTCCGCGATGGTGTCCACGATGTCGAGGAAGCCGATCCGCCCCTCGCAGAACGCCTCGACACACACCTCGTTCGCCGCGTTGAACACCGCCGGAGCCGTCCCTCCCAGTGTGCCCGCCCGGCGCGCCAGTTCAACCGCCGGGAACGCCTCGGTGTCCAGCGGCTCGAAGGTCCACGAGGCCGCCGCGGTCCAGTCGACCGGCGCGGCCGCGCCGGGGACACGGTCCGGCCAGGTCAGTCCCAGGGCGATCGGCAGCTTCATGTCGGGTGGGGAGCACTGGGCGATCAGCGCACCGTCGACGTACTGCACCGCGGAATGGACGATCGACTGCGGGTGCACCACGACCTGGATCCGGGACAGGTCCACGTCGTACAGCAGCCCGGCCTCGATCAGTTCCAGCCCCTTGTTGACCAGCGTCGCCGAGTTGATGGTGATCACCGGGCCCATCTGCCAGGTGGGATGGGCCATCGCCTGCGCCGGGGTGACGTCGATGAGCTCGGCCCGCGTACACCCCCGGAAGGGGCCGCCGGACGCGGTCAGCACGAGCTTGTCGACCTCCTCGGCACGACCCGCCCGGAGGCACTGGGCGAAGGCCGAATGCTCGGAGTCGACCGCCACCAGCTGCCCGGGGGCCGCCGCCTCGGTGACCAGTCGGCCGCCGATCACCAGGGATTCCTTGTTGGCCAGGGCGAGGGTGGTGCCGGCCCGCAGGGCCGCCAGGGTGGGCAGCAACCCGACCGACCCGGTGATCCCGTTCAGCACGACGTCGGCCGGCTCGGCCGCCAGCTCGGTGGCCGCGTCGGCACCGGCGATGATCCGCGGCAACCGGACGTCGCCGCGGTTCCAGCCGCGCTTCTGGGCCTCCGCATAGAGGGCCAGCTGCAGGTCCTGGACAGCGGTGGGCCGGGCCAGGGCGACCGTACGGGGCGCGAACTCGAGCACCTGCTCGGCGAGCAGGGCCACATTGCCACCCCCCGCAGCCAGCCCCACCACCCGGAACTGATCCCGGCGGGAGGCGATGACCTCCAGCGCCTGGGTGCCGATGGAACCGGTGCTGCCCAGAATGATCACGTCACGCACCCGCCCAGTCTCGCACGCCACCCCAGCCCCACCGCCGGACCCGGACATACCCCTGGCACCACCCCGGCAGGCTCCCCGGAAGCCCCGGGTCACGTTCGCCGGTACGGAACACCTGAACGTGAGCTTTGTCACACCGACTCACATTTTTCTCAGCCCGGTGCGCGCCGGGTCCCGCGGACCCGAGGGGCGAGCGGTTCCAGGTCACCGAAGGCCGCGCCAGCGCCGACGCCGACCCCGACCCTGGGAGTACCCCATGGACACCCCGACCACGCTCCACTCCCGGAGCATCCCCGACATCCCCGCCGATCCGGCCAAGGAGGCCCGCACCGCCGGCTGGGTGGCCGCGATCGCCGGCCTGTCCCTGCTCTTCGACGGCTTCGACCTGACCGTGTACGGCACGGTCCTGCCCGGCCTGGCCAAGGGCGGCAGCAACGCCCTCGGCTGGTGGGCCACCGGCATCAACGCGGGCCAGCCGATCCCGCCGGCGGTCGCCGGCCAGCTCGGTTCGTACGCCCTGATCGGGGTGATGATCGGCTCCCTGTTCGCCGGCGCCATCGGCGACCGGATCGGGCGCAGGAAGCTGATCGTCGCCGGGATCGCCTGGTTCTCGATCGGCATGTTCATCACCGCGTTCGCCCAGTCGATCGCCTTCTTCGGTGTCGTACGGCTGCTCACCGGTCTCGGCCTGGGCGCCCTGCTCGCCACCGCCGGCGCGACGATGGCCGAGTTCGCCCCGGCCGGCAAGCGCAACTTCTACAACGCGGTCGTCTACTCCGGCATCCCCGCCGGCGGTGTGCTCGCCGCCCTGCTCGGCCTCGCCCTGCTCGCCCACATCGGCTGGCGCGGCCTGTTCATGATCGGCGCCAGCCCGATCCTCTTCCTGCTGCCGATGGCCCTGGCCAAGCTGCCCGAGTCGCCGCGCTGGCTGGTGTCGCGTGGCCGCCTCGACGAGGCCGTGGAGATCTCCCGCCGGACCGGCATCCCGCTGTCCGAACACCAGCAGTTCGGTGGCGTCCCGGTCGCCGAGGACCTGCACCTGGAACAGAAGACGGGCTTCGCCGGCATCTTCTCCGGCACGTACCTGGCCGGCACACTGTTCCTCGGCTTCATGAGCTTCTCCGGCCTGCTGCTCACGTACGGCCTGAACACCTGGTTGCCGGTCATCATGGGCGGTCACCTGCAGGGTGCCGGCATGGGCGCCGACGCCGCCAAGCAGTACGGTCTGGTTTTCCTCCTGCTGCTCAACGGTGGCGCGGTCGTCGGTGGCCTGATCGCCTCCCGGGTCGCCGACAAGGCCGGGCCGCAGCGGGTCATCATCACCACGTTCGTCCTGGCCGCCCTGGCCCTGACCCTGATGACCTTCGGCTTCCCGGTCGCCCTGCTGCTGGCGTTCATCGCCGTCGCCGGCGTCGGCGTGCTGGGCACCCAGGTGCTCATCTACGGCTTCACGTCGAACTACTACTCCACCAGGGTCCGTGCCGCCGGCGTCGCCTGGTGCTCCGGCTTCGGCCGGCTGGGCGGCATCTTCGGCCCGCTGATCGGCGGCTGGTTGGCCGCCGCGGGTGTCGCCGGGGAGACGGCGTTCTACGTGTTCGCCGGCGTGGCGCTCTTCGGCGGTCTGATGACCGTCCTGGTGCCCCGGCCACGCAAGGGGCTCTCCGACGACGAACAGCGCGCCGTCGACGAGCGGGCGCGCCACGTCGTCACCGACTGACCATCGCACGCCCCCTCGGCCGCCGGCCGGTGTCCCCCCGGGATGCCGACCGGCGGTCGGCGTCGTCCGACCGGAGTCCTCCAGCCGGTGTCGTCCAGCCGGCATCCGGCGGCATCCGGCGGCATCCGGCGGCTGCATCGTTCAGCGGCGTCGTCCGGCGAACGGAACCCTGTGGCGCGTGTCCGACGCGTGGTAGCCTCTGCGATACGTGCTCCGGGGTCGGTGTAATTCCGAACCGGCGGTGAAAGTCCGCGACCCGGCCGCCCTCCACGGCGGTCGGTTGACCTGGTGGAATTCCGGGACCGACGGTGAAAGTCCGGATGGGAGGCGCACGCGTACGTGGCGAACACACGCCGGCTCGACCGGTCGTGTGCGGCAGTGGTGACCGCCCCTGACGGTCGCCCCGACGACGGTCGACGTCGTCGCGTCACGGACGAGGAGTCTCCTCACGATCCGCCCCCGGGGTCCCGACAGGACCTGAGGAGGGGCGATGAACCGGCCGGACGCCACCGATGCCGCGCAGCATGCCGATGCCGCGCAGCATGCCACCGAAACGGACCTCACCCACCTGCGCCGCGCGATCGCTCTGGCGCTGCGGTCCCCCCTCCCCGATCCGAACCCGCGGGTGGGCGCCGTGCTGGTCGCCCCCGACGGCTCCGTCGTCGGCGAGGGCTGGCACCACGGCGCCGGGACCCCGCATGCCGAGGTCGAGGCCCTGCAGGCCGCTGGTCCGGCCGCCCGCGGCGCCACGGCGTACGTGTCCCTGGAACCCTGCAACCACACCGGCCGCACCGGGCCGTGCGCGGTCGCCCTGGCCGAGGCCGGGGTGGCGCGGGTGGTGTTCGCCCAGCCCGATCCCAACCCCACCGCCGCCGGCGGCGGGGACACCCTGCGCGCCGCCGGGATCGCGGTGACCGGTGGCCTGCTCGCCGCTGAGTCCGAGGCGGTCAACCGAGTGTGGACCCGGTCGGCGCAGCTCGGGCGGCCGTACGTGACCTGGAAGGTGGCCGCCACCCTGGACGGGCGGACCGCGGCGGCCGACGGGACCTCCCGGTGGATCACCTCTGCGCCGGCCCGCGCGGACGTGCACCGGCTGCGCGCCATGTGCGACGCCATCCTCGTCGGCACCGGGACGGCCCTCGCCGATGATCCGCGGCTGACCGTCCGGGACGCCGACGGCCGGCCACTGGGCCGCCAACCCCTGCGCGTGGTGCTCGGCGACCGGCCGCTGCCGACGACCGCCGAACTGCGGTCCGCCGAGGCGGAGACCCTGTTCGTCCCCGGCCACGTGCCCGGCGAGGCCCTCGCCGAGCTGGCCCGGGCCGGCGTCCGGCACGCCTGGCTGGAGGGCGGGGCGACCCTGGCGGCGGCCTTCCTGCGGGACCGCCTGGTCGACGAGATCATCGTCTACCTCGCCCCGACCCTGCTCGGCGCCGGCCGCCCGCTGGTCGCCGACCTGGGCATCGGCACCCTCGCCGATGCCCTGCACCTGGATCTCGTCGACGTCGCCCGCGTCGGCCCCGATGTACGACTGACCCTGGCTCCGGCCAGGAGGGAGGCATGACCATGTTCACCGGCATTGTCGAGGAGGTCGGCGACGTCGTCGATGTCCGACTCGGGAAGGACTCCGCGGTACTGCGCATCCGTGGTCCCGTGGTGGTCGCCGACGCCCGCCACGGGGACTCGATCTGCGTCAACGGCGTCTGCCTGACCGTCACCGAGCTCGACCAGCAGTCCTTCAGCGTCGATGTGATGGCCGAGACCCTCGACCGCTCCGACCTCGGCGCACTGCGGCAGGGCTCCCGGGTGAACCTGGAACGGGCGATGGCCCCCGATGCCCGTCTCGGCGGCCACCTCGTCCAGGGCCACGTCGACGGCACCGGCACCCTGCGCTCCCGGACCCCGGGTGACGCCTGGGAGGTGCTCGAGATCGGCCTGCCGGCCGAGCTCTCCCGCTACCTGGTCGAGAAGGGTTCCGTGACGGTCGACGGCGTGTCCCTGACCGTCGTCGACGTCCGTCCGGACGCCTTCACCGTCTCGCTGATCCCGACCACCCTGTCCGACACCACGCTCGGCACCCTGCCGATCGGTGCGGCGGTGAATCTCGAGGTCGACGTGATCGGCAAATACGTCGCGACCTATCTGGACCGGATCGGCACCGGGTGGGCGCAGCAGAACGGAGGAAGTCATGAGTGAGCTGGCGGCTGGGTTCAGCCCCGTCGAGCGGGCACTGGAGGAACTGCGGCAGGGCCGCCCGGTCCTCGTCCTCGACGACGAGGACCGGGAGAACGAGGGGGACATCATCCTCTCGGCGCAGACCCTGACCGAGGAGTGGCTGGGGTGGACGATCCGCCACTCGTCGGGCTACCTGTGTGCCCCGATGACGAAGGCACGGGCGGACGCCCTCGAGCTCCCGCTGATGGTCGCCCGCAACACCGATCCACTGCGGACCGCCTACACCGTCTCGTGCGACGCCGCGACGGGTGTCACCACCGGCATCTCCGCGCACGACCGGGCCCGTACGTTGCACGTCCTGGCCGACTCCGAGTCCGAGCCCTCCGACCTGATCCGGCCGGGTCACATCCTGCCGTTGCGGGCCCGCGACGGCGGTGTGCTCGAACGCCGCGGCCACACCGAGGCGGCGGTGGACCTCTGTCGCCTCGCCGGCCTGGAGCCGGTCGGCGCCATCGGCGAGCTGGTGCATGACGACGGCTCGATGATGCGGACCCCGGACGTGCTCGCCCTGGGCGCAGCAGAGGGGCTCGCGGTGATCACCATCGCCGAGCTGGCCAGCTGGCGCGAGACCCACGACCGGGTCCGGCGCGACGCCGTCACCCGGCTCCCCACCGGACACGGAGAGTTCCGGGCCGTGGGATACGAGGACCTGCAGACCGGGGCCGAGCACATCGCCCTGGTCAGCCCGCTGGGGCTGCGTGGCCGCAACGGCAGTGTGCCGATCGTCCGGGTGCACTCCGAGTGCCTCACCGGGGACGTCTTCGGGTCGCAGCGCTGTGACTGCGGCCCCCAGCTCGAGCAGTCCCTCGACGCCGTCGCCCGGCGCGGCGGAGCCGTGGTCTACCTACGCGGTCACGAGGGCCGCGGCGTCGGACTGCTCGCCAAGCTGCAGGCGTACCACCTGCAGGACCAGGGCCTCGACACCGTCGATGCCCAGACCGAGCTCGGGCTGCCGGTCGATGACCGCGAGTACGGCGCTGCCGCGGCGATCCTCTACGACCTCGGGGTGACCCGACTCGAACTGATGACGAACAATCCCGACAAGGTCCGGGCCCTGCGGACCGCCGGGATCGAGGTCACCGGCATCGCCCCGTCGTGGACCGTGCCGACCCCGGACAACGAGTTCTACCTGCGCACCAAGCGCGACCGCATGGGACACCACATCCTGCTCGACGGCGTCCCGCACTCCCTCGCCACCCCCCAGGAGGTCTGACATGGCCGGTTTCGGCTCGCCCACCATCACCGCCGACGGCGCCACCCGACGGATCGCCGTCGTCGGCGCGCAGTGGTACCCGGAGGTCACCGACCGGATGGTGGCCCGCGCGACCGCCGCGCTCGAGGAGCACGGAGTCCGCGACGTCACGGTCGTCCGGGTGCCGGGGACCTTCGAGCTGCCGGTGGCCTGCCGACGGCTGGCCGACCGGTTCGACGCGCTGGTGGCGCTGGGGGTGGTCGTCCGCGGCGGGACCCCGCACTTCGACTACGTCTGTGAGGCGGCGACGATCGGCCTGACCCAGGTGGCGGTCGACACCGGTGTCCCGATCGGTTTCGGGGTGCTCACCTGCGACGACGAGCAGCAGGCGCTGGACCGCGCCGGGCTGCCCGAGTCCAAGGAGGACAAGGGCTACGAGGCGGGCATGGCGGTGCTGGCCACCCTCGACGCGCTCGACGCGGTGCCTGCCGTCGCCCCGCAGCGCTGAACCGTCGGGCCGGAGCCGGCGACACCGAGCCGTCGGCCCCGGCCGGGCAGCTGAACCGTCGGCCCCGGGGCCGGACGACCACGCGGTCGCCGGCCCTGGACCGACCTTCCGGCTACACCACGCCCTGGTCGAGCATCGCGTCGGCGACCTTGACGAAGCCGGCGGCGTTCGCGCCCAGCGCGTAGTCGCCGGGGCAGCCGTACCGGTCGGCGGCCTCGAGGCAGCGGATGTGCAGGTTGCTCATGATCGTCTCGAGCCGGGTGGCGGTCTTCTCGAACGACCAGTGCTCCCGGCTGGCGTTCTGCTGCATCTCCAGCCCGGACGTCGCGACGCCACCGGCGTTGGCGGCCTTCGCCGGGCCGAACTTCACCCCTGCCTGCCGGAACGTCTCGATGGCCTCCGGGGTGCTCGGCATGTTGGCCCCCTCGGCGACGAGCTTCGCCCCGTGCTTCACCAGGGTGACCGCATGATCGCCGCGGATCTCGTTCTGGGTCGCGCACGGCAGGGCGATCTCGACCGGCACGTCCCAGACGCTTCCGCCGGCGACGAACCGGGCCCCGGAGCACAGCGCGGCGTAGTCCGAGACCCGGCCGCGCTCCTCCAGCTTGACCCGCTTGAGCAGTTCGAGGTCGATGCCGTTCGGGTCCACGACGTAACCGGACGAGTCGGAGATGGTGATCGGCCGTCCGCCCAGCTGCTGGGCCATCTCGATGGCGTAGATCGCCACGTTGCCCGAGCCGGACACCGAGATCACCTTGCCGTCCAGGTCCTGGCCCTCCATCCGCAGCATCTCGGTGACGAAGTGGATCAGCCCGTACCCGGTCGCCTCGGTGCGGGCCAGGGAACCGCCCCAGGTGAGACCCTTGCCGGTCAGCACGCCGGCCTCGAACCGGTTGGTGAGTCGCTTGTACTGCCCGAACAGGTAGCCGATCTCGCGGCCGCCGACCCCGATGTCACCTGCCGGGACGTCGGTGTACTCACCGATGTGGCGCGACAGCTCGGTCATGAACGACTGGCAGAAGCGCATCACCTCGTTGTCGGACTTGTCGTGCGGGTCGAAGTCGGAGCCGCCCTTGCCGCCGCCCATCGCCAGCCCGGTGAGGGAGTTCTTGAAGACCTGTTCGAAGCCGAGGAACTTGATGATCCCGGAGTACACCGTGGGGTGGAATCGCAGGCCACCCTTGTAGGGGCCGAGCGCCGAGTTGAACTCGACCCGGTAGCCCCGGTTGACCCGGACCTTGCCGGCGTCGTCGATCCACGGGACGCGGAACATGATCTGGCGCTCCGGCTCGACGATCCGGTCGAGGACCGCCGCCTCGATGTACTCGGGATGCTGGGCGAACACCGGGCCGAGGCTCTCGAGGACCTCATGGACGGCCTGGTGGAATTCCGGTTCTCCCTGGTTGCGGCGTACGACCGTGTCGTAGACCACCTGCAGGTTCCTGCGCAATGCTTCAGGGCTCAAGACGTTCTCCTCCTCCAATGATCGTGGGCGATTCCCGTACGCGGACACCTTTGCCGTTGCGCCGCTCACGAAACGGACCTGGTGTCCGCTATCGCTCCTTCGCGGCCAACTGGCCGCACGCCCCGTCGATCTCGCGTCCGCGGGTGTCCCGGATGGTGACAGGGACCCCGTGGGCCTCGAGCCGACGGACGAACTCGCGCTCGTCCCGACGGCGCGAGGCCGTCCATTTCGAGCCGGGCGTCGGGTTCAGCGGGATCAGGTTCACATGGAACCAGCCCCAGTCACCGCGCCGCTTGAGCAACCGGGCGAGCATGTCGGCCCGGTCGGCCTGGTCATTGACGTCCCGGATCAAGGCGTATTCGATCGAGACGCGTCGCTTGGTTGCCTTCGCATAATGCCAGGCGGCGTCGACGGCCTCGTCGACGTCCCACCGATTGTTGATCGGGACGAGGTCGTCGCGCAGTGCGTCGTCGGGCGCGTGCAGCGACAGGGCCAGGGTGACCGGCAGACCCTCGCCCGCCAGCCGCTCGATCCCGGGGACCAGCCCGACCGTGGAGACCGTGATGCCCCGGGCGCTCATCCCCAGGCCGTCGGGCTGCGGTGCGAGGAACGTACGGATCGCCCGCACGACGGTGGCGTAGTTCGCCAACGGCTCGCCCATGCCCATGAAGACGATGTTGTTGACCCGTCCCGTCGCGCCGGGGATCTCCCCGCGGGCCAGCCGGCCGTTCGCGTCGACGATCTGGGCGACGATCTCGGCGACGCTCAGGTTGCGTTGCAGCCCGCCCTGGCCGGTGGCACAGAACGGGCAGGCCATGCCGCAGCCCGCCTGCGAGGACACACAGACCGTCGTCCGGGCGGCGGAGTCGCCGACGGCCGGGTAGTGCATGAGGACCGATTCCACCATCGAGGCGTCGTGCAGCTTCCACAGCGTCTTCACCGTCGTGCCGGCATCGGCGGTGAGGGACCTGACATCCTCGAGCAGCGGCGGGAAGAGCGCGTCGGCGATCTCCTGGCGCTTCGCGGCCGGGATGTCGGTCCAGTCCGCCGGGTCGGCCGTGGAGTGGACGAACCAGTGCCGCGACAGCTGCGTGGCCCGGAACGCCGGCAGCCCCAACGCCTGCACGGCCGCCTTGCGCTCGTCGACGCTGAGGTCGGCCCAGTGCACCGGCGGCTTGCCGCGCCGCGGGGCGGCGAACACCAGCTGCGGGTGCGTACGCCCCTCGGCCGCCGGGCTGGCGGCGGCGGGCGCAACGGTGCCAGGACCGTCAGCGGCGGGCGCAACGGTGGCAGGACGGTCAGAGGTCACGATCAGGCTCCGGGGATGAGGAAATGCATGAGGATCCAGGCCGTCGGCGCAGAGAGGACCATCGCGTCGATGCGATCGGTGACTCCCCCGTGCCCGGGCAGGAAGTCCCCCATGTCCTTGATGCCGAGGTCACGCTTCATCAGCGACTCGACCAGATCTCCCAGAATAGCCGCCCCCACCAGCACCAGGCCGATCAGGACGCCGACCCACCAGGCGCTGCCGAGGACGAAGTGACCGACGACAGCGGCGAAGGCGGTGCCCAGCAGCACCGAGCCGGCGAATCCCTCCCAGGTCTTCTTCGGGCTGATCGTGGGCGCCATCGGATGGCGGCCGAACAGCACGCCGAACACGTAGCCACCCGTGTCGGAGCAGATCACGGTGCCCAGCCACAGGAACACCCGGGCAGCACCCCGGGCCTCCCCCACCAGCAGGCTGACGAACGCGCCCATCAGCGGCAGGTAGGCGATGATCAGCATGCTCGCCGCCGTGTCCTTGACGAACCCCTTGGCCCCCCTGGGCAGGCGGACGAGAAAGGCGGCGAGCACCGTCAGCCCGAGACACACCAGCAGGTAGGTGGCGGCGTGGCGGGAGGTCAGGCTGAGGATGAGGAACGAGCCGGCCATCATCGCCACCAGGCCGACCTCGATGACCAGCAGGGCAGAGGTCATCCCGACCTTGCGCAGGGCCTGGTGCACCTCCACCACGGCCATCCCGATCAGGGTGGTGGCGAGGACGACGAACCCCGGCACCCACCACAGCAGGCTCGCGATCAGCAGGGCCGACAGGACGACCCCCACCACGATGGCGGCCGGCAGGTTCCGACCGGCTCGGCCCGGTCCGGGGGCGCCGGGTGGCTCCCCCGGACCGGGCTGGACGGAGCCTGTCGGTGACTCCGTGGGAGACAAGGTCAGACCTCGAGCAATTCGGCCTCTTTGGCCTTCAGCAGCTCGTCGATCTGATCGGTGTACTTCTTGGTGGTCCGGTCCAGCTCGGCCTCGGCGCGCTTGCCCTCGTCCTCGCCGATCTCCTTGTCCTTGATCAGCTTGTCGATGCCTTCCTTGGCGGCCCGGCGCGCGTTGCGTACGGAGACCTTGGCGTCCTCGGCCTTGGTCTTGGCGAGCTTCGTGTACTCCTTGCGCCGCTCGGCGGTCAGCTCGGGCAGCACGCAGCGGATGGAGATGCCGTCGTTGGACGGGTTGACGCCCAGGTCGGAGTCGCGGATCGACTTCTCCACGGCGTTGATCGCACCGCGGTCGTACGGCGTGATGAGGATCATCCGGGCCTCGGGCACGTTGAACGAGGCCAGCTGCTGCAGCGGCGTCGGGGTGCCGTAGTACTCAGCGGTCAGCTTGTTGAACATCGCAGGATGGGCCCGGCCGGTCCGGATGGCGGCGAACTCCTCCTTGGCGAACTCGACTGCATGGTCCATCTTGGACTTCGCTTCGGTGGTGATGTCGCCGATCACGAGGTGGTTCCTTTCTCAGCTTGCGGCGGGTCTGCCGCGTCTCGGGAAACGACCGCACCGCGGGAGCGGGAACGGCCAGGCCGCCGGAGCGTCGGATGGCTGCGGCCGGACCAGTCTTTCAGACCGTCCACCGCCATGGGGCGACGCGGCGTGTCACTTGTGGACAACAGTACCGATCGGTTCGCCGTTGACGACCCGCATGATGTTGCCCTCGGTGTTGAGGTTGAAGAAGATCATCGGCAGGTCGTTGTCCCGGGCGAGGCTGATCGCGGCGGCGTCGGCCACCTTCAGGTCGCGGGCGAGGTACTCGTCGTACGTCAGGGCGTCGAACCTCTTGGCGCCCGCATTCGTCTTCGGGTCGCAGTCGTACACCCCGTCGACGCCCATCTTGCCCATCAGCAGCGCATCGACGTGCATCTCCAGGCCGCGCTGGGCCGCGACAGTGTCGGTGGAGAAGTACGGCATCCCGGACCCGGCGCCGAAGATGACCACACGGCCCTTCTCCATGTGCCGGTCGGCGCGGCGGGGGATGTACGGCTCGGCGACCTGACGCATCTCGATCGCGGTCTGGACCCGGGTCGGGACACCGGCCTGCTCGCAGAAGTCCTGCAGGGCCAGGCAGTTCATCACCGTGCCGAGCATGCCCATGTAGTCGGCCCGCTCCCGCTCCATCCCGGCCTGCTGCAGCTCGACGCCGCGGAAGAAGTTGCCGCCCCCTACCACGATGCACACCTGCACGCCGGACTGTACGACCTCGGCGATCTGGTGGGCGATGGAGTCGACCACCCGCGGGTCGACGCCGACCTTGCCCCCTCCGAAGGCCTCACCGGACAGCTTCAGCAGGATGCGGTGGTACTGACTCATGAAGGTCTCCTGTGGGGTGCGTCGGGTGTGAGGGCGGTCTGCGCCGGAGTGCGGTCTGAGCCTAGATGATGTGGACACCCGTGCTGCGACGCGGGTACCGATGCGACGACGTGCGCCACGAGGGGTCACCCT
>NZ_JAYFNG010000038.1:0-6665 GCF_034933565.1 Raineyella sp. | reverse complement strand
GACCTGGCCAACATCATGGCGCTGGCCGAACAGCAGACGATGCCCGTCTACCAGACCCTCCGGGAACACAACCGAGCGCTGCGCGTGGCGCTCCTGACCGACGAGCAGGCCCGTGCGAACGCCGCATCCGAGCGGCTCACCATCCCTGCGACCATGCTGGCGATCGTCTTCATCGCCATCCTGCTGGGGCCATCCCTGATGACCCTGATGAGCACCACCTGACCCCAAAGGAAGAACCCCTTCAGGAGAGGAAACCCCACCATGATGCTCAACCTGTACGTGGAGAGCCAGCTCATGCGCCGCGACCTCGAGTCGTGGCTCGCCAAGCAGCGCAAGCGGATGCTCGCCGAGGACGGCATGTCTGAGACCATCCAGAACGTCCTCTGGGCGATCTTCGCCATCGCGATCGTGGGGATCGTCGCCGCGATCATCCAGGCCTACGTCGTAGGCAAGGCCAACGAGATCCGATAGCAGGCGACGACGACCATGCGACGGTCCAGGACCAAGCAGTCGGCGAAGCGAGGAGAGCGCGGCTCGTCATCGATCGAGATGGTGATCGCGCTCCCGATCGTGCTCACCGTGCTGTTCCTGGCCGTCCAGGCCGGCACCTGGTTCCACGCCCGGTCGATCGCCCTGGCGTCCGCCCAGTCGGGCGCCCGCACGTCGGCGATGCTCAACTCCACCCTCGAGGCGGGGTTGTCGAGCGCGAGGTCCTTCGCCACCGACGTGGGAGGGACGACGCTGACCGGCGTGACCGTCACCGGCGACAGGACGGCGACCAGCACCACCGTGACGGTGACCGGCCACAGCGTCCGGCTGGTGCCGTTCATGGACGTGACCGTGTCCCAGTCGGCCACCCTCCCGGTCGAGAGGTACACGCGATGAAGCAACGACTTCACGACTCCCGACGCTTCAGGCTCGGGAGGCCCAATCCTCGGAGCTGGAAGACCTCCGCCGATGAGCGCGGCTCGGCAGCGATCGAGCTGGTGTTGTTAGTGCCGACACTCATGCTCCTGCTGATGTTCGCAGTGGCCGGCGGCCGGGTGGCTATCGCCCACGGGAGCGTCCAGCAGGCAGCCGCAGACGCCGCACGCGCGGCGTCCATCGCCCGCACCGCGGGTGCCGCGCAAACCACAGCCGTGGCGGCAGCGCGCGCCACCCTCGCCAACCAAGGGCTGACGTGCGCGTCCATGACGGTCACGCTCGACACCTCAGGGTTCTACAGGCCGGTGGGAACGCCCGCCAGTGTCGCGGCGACCGTGAGTTGCACGGTGGAACTGTCGGAGCTGTCCCTGCCCGGCCTGCCGGACCGGGTCGTCAGCGCGACGGTCACCAGTCCGCTCGATGTGTTCAGGGGGCGATGATGAGGCAGCGCGACGAACGAGGCTCGGTCACGGTGTGGGGCGTGCTGATCGCCGCGATCCTCACCCTCGTGATCGGCATCACCGTCGACCTCACCGGACAGGTCAACGCCCAACAGCGCGCGCACGACCTCGCCCAGCAGGCGGGACGGACGGCGGCGAACCAGGTTCAGGCCAGCCAGATCATGCGCGGCCAGTCCCCGCAGATCGACACCGCCGCCGCCCGCACCGCCGCAGCGGCCTACCTCCATGCCGCCGGCCTCGAGGGCAGCGTGAGCATCACCGGACCGACCACCCTGTCGGTGCACGTCACGATCGTCTACCAGCCGAAGTTCCTCGGAACCGCAGGCATCGGCCCCAAGACGGTCAGCGGCGACGCCACCATCCTGCTGTCGCGTGTCGTGAACGGAGCCCCCCGATGAACCAGCGACACAGTCACCCCCGCCTGGTCGGTTTCGCCGCCAGCCTGGCGCTGCTCGGCCTGCTCGTGGGGCTACCGGCGGTGCTGTTGGCGCTCGGCTGGGGGCCGACGCCGTCCGGCCTGGACGGCTGGTGGGCGGCGCTCACCACGCCGGATGACGGCCACCTGACCCTCTTGGTCCTGAAGGTCGCGGCGTGGATCGTCTGGGGTCTGCTGGCGATCACGATCATCACGGAAGCCGTCGCGGCGCTCCGAGGCCTGGAGGCACCTAAGCTGCCCGGTCTCCGGTGGTCCCAGGTGCCGGCGCGCCGGCTCGTGACAGCAGCACTGCTGTTGTTCATCACGGTGCCTGCTGCGGGGATCGAGACGGCATCCGCAGTTCCGGACAGCCCAAACCCGGTGGCCTCGCCGACGGTAACGGCCGCATCCCAGCCGTCGAAGCCCGCCCCGCCCACGCCGAGCGCCGTGGCGCTCTCGGTGGACGCCGCCTCGCCCGTCACCCACACGGTCAAGCGTGGCGAGACCCTGTGGTCGATCGCCGAGCACCACCTGGGGTCGGGGAGCCGCTACCCCGAGATCCTCAAACTCAACCACGAACTCCTGCGGGGTAAGGCGCAGTTCCTCAGGCCGGGATGGGTGCTCACCTTGCCCGCGGGCTCGCAAGCCGGCAGCGAGCAGGCCACGGCAGCGAACGACCACGCTCACTCCCGCCACACCGTGGTCAAGGGGGACACGCTGAGCGAAATCGCCCAGGAGCACCTCGACGACGCCGACGCCTGGCCCCGGATCTTCGAGGCCTCCCGCAAGCTCACCCAGCCGGACGGCCGTCGCCTGACCGACCCGGACCTCATCCTCCCCGGCTGGCACGTACTCATCCCGGCCGCTGAGGGAGCGACGCCCGACCTGCCCACCACCTCGCCCGAACCCGAACAAGCCGAGCCGACACCCCAGACCTCGCAGCCCACGCCGGCGGGCGCCGTCCCTTCCGCAACCGCCAAGCCCACGCCGGTAGCCGCGACGTCGCCTGCGACGTCCGAGACGGCCGGCGCTGTTCCCGTCGTCCCGTCGACCGCCCCGGCAACGCCCGCCCCGTCCGCCTCCGCGACCGTGGCCACGGACGTGAGCAGCGACGACAAGCCAGCGAGCGAGGCGTCCGACCGGGACTCCGACGCGCCGGCACCCTGGTTGCTGGTCGGGCTCACCGGAGCCGGCGGCGTCCTCGCCGCTGGGCTGCTGGCCGCGCTGCGCCAGCGCCGGAGGGCCCAGTTCCGTGCCCGTCGGCCGGGGCGGACGATCCAGGCGCCGCCGCCGGAACTCGTTCCGGTGGAGAAGACCGTGATGGCCGAGGGGCAGGCAGCGACGCCCACCCTGCTTGCCATCGACCACGCGCTCAGGTTGCTCGCCGTCTCCGGCGAGGACCGCGACGCCCCACCGCAACTCTTGGCTGTCCAGCTCCTGCCAGGCGAGGTGGCCGTGCAACTGGTCGAGCCCATCACGCTGGCGCATCCGTGGCGCCCGGACCCGGCCGACGGCCGCCGATGGCTGCTCGCCACCGGCGCGCACGAACAGGAGCCGACTGCCCGATCCGCCTACCCGCAGCTCGTCTCCGTCGGACTGGAGGACGACGGCGCCACGTGGCTGGTCAACCTTGAACAACTCGGCACGATCAGCCTGACCGGGGACCCCACCTACGCTGCCGACTTCGCTCGCTACGTGGCGGCCGAGATCGCGGTCAACCCGTGGGCACGCCAGGTCCAGCTCGACTGCATCGGGATCGCCAAGGAGGCCGAGCCGCTCGACCCGGCGCGCATCCGCCACCACCGTCTCGAGGACCCCACCGCGCTGGACGCGGCGATCGCAGCGGCCGGCGCGACCGTCGACAAGTGCGCCGAGCATGACGTGGCCGCAGCCGCCGGCCGCGTCGACGACCTGGGCGGCGACGTGTGGGACAGCTGGCTCGTCCTGGTCAACGGAGCGTTGTCGAGCACCCCGCTCGACCAGCTGCTCGCACTCGTCGGGGAGCATCCCGCGAGGACCGGCACGGCCGTCGTCATGGTCGCAGACACCGAGCCCATCCGTGGCCTCGGCGTCCGACTGACCGGGCAGGGCCGGGTGCTCATCCCGTCGCTCGGCCTCGACCTGATCGCCAACGGACTCACCCCCGCCGAAGCCCAGGGCTGCGCCCTGCTCCTGGCCCACGCCGACCTGCTCGACGACGTCGAGATGCCCAGCGACGGCGACGACGGTTGGCGCGAGTACGTGGACGCCGCCGGAGCGATCCGTGACGAACTCGTGCTGCCCCGCGACACAGACCCCGAGTCCGAGCCGGGGGCGGCGGTGGTTCCAGCCCCGGACGCCGAGGTCCTCAGCGTGGCTGCGACCACCGCGGACGACCTTCAGCAGCTCGCGCCGCACGTGCCCGACAAGGTCCGGGCGGCTGTCGAGGGAGCCGACCCAGGTCTGGACGCCGACCTGGCGGCCTGGGCTGATGGCACCCGCCCGCACCTGCGGCTCCTTGGTCCCATCCAGGCGCGCACCGGTACCACCGGGAAGCCCACGGTGGTCGCGAAGCGCAAGGCCTTCTACACCGAACTCCTGGCGTTCCTGGCGCTGCACCCCCAGGGCGTCACGATCGACCAGGTCGTCGATGCGTTCGGCTCCGACGCCACCCAGATGAGGGTCCACCTCTCGAAGGTGCGCAGCTGGCTGGGCGTCGACCCCACCACCGGCGGCAACTACCTGCCCGACGCCACGCAGTCCCCGGCCGGCATCGCCCGAGGCATGGGCATCTACCAGCTGGTCGGCGTCCTTGCCGACATCGACCTGTTCCGACGGCTCCGCGCGCGTGGCCAAGCACGCGGTCCCGAGGGCCTTGTCGACCTTAGGGCGGCGTTGGGGCTCGTGGCCGGGGAGCCCTTCACGGGACAACGAGGACGCGGCTGGGCTTGGCTGGCCGATGGTGACCGCATCGACCATCACATGGTGTGCGCCGTGGTCGACGTCGCGCACACGGTCACCATCGCCGCGCTGCACTCCGGCGACCTGTCGCTGGCGCGCGCCGCCACCGAGACCGCGCTGCTCGCTGCTCCGTTCGAGGACACCCCTCGACTCGACCTCGCGTCCGTGGTTGCCGCCGAGGGTGACCGGCAGGCCGCCGAACGCATCCTTCGCCACGACGTGAGCAACCGCGCCGACGACGGCGATGCTCCCGACGACCTACCTGACCGCACCGCCGAGCTCGTCTCCAGCCCGCCGTGGCTGAAGAAGGGACGTGTCGCCTGACCTCGCGAGCAACGGGGCGGAGTCCCTTAGGGTGGTGGCAATTCCTGCAGGTCAGCGAGCATCCTTGGGGTGTTGGTGGGCCATCGTGGGTGTCCAGAGTTTCGACCAAGAATCCTAGGAGTGTTCCCACGATGGCCCGCAACCAGTCTGCCCTGTCCACCTTGATCAGTGAAGTCCTGTCCGACCCGAGCCTTGCAGGAGACGCCGTGTTCCGTCGACTGTTGGAGGCGGGCCTCCAAGACCTCATCGAGGCTGAAGCCACCACCAAGATCGGGGCGGGGCGCTATGAGCGCAGCGAGTCCCGCCTCACCCGACGCAACGGAAGTCGCGACAAGACGGTGTCCACCCCGGCAGGAGACGTGGTGGTGGCCATCCCCAAGCTGCGTGAGGGGTCCTTCTTCCCCAGCCTCCTCAACCCCCGCAAGCGGATCGACAAGGCCCTCTACGCCGTCATCTGCCAAGCGTGGATCAACGGGGTGTCCACCCGCAAGGTCGACGAGCTCGTCAAGGCATTGGGATGCGAGTCGGGCATCTCGAAGTCCCAGGTCTCAAGGATCTGCGCCGACATCGACTCCGTGGTCGAGGAGTTCCTGACCCGTCCCCTGTCCCACACGTGGTACCCGTACCTGTTCCTGGACGCCACCTACGTCGACGTCCGCCACGCCGGCCATGTCGTCTCCAAAGCGGTCGTGGTCGCCACCGGCGTCTCCGCCCAGGGCAGGCGTGAGATCCTGGGCATGAGGATCGGCGACAGTGAGTCCACCTACTTCTGGACGGAGTTCCTACGATCCTTGCGCGAGCGCGGCCTCAAGGTCTCAACCGACACCGACCCACTGGGAGTGCAAGTCGTCACCAGTGACGCCCACCAAGGCATCAAGAACGCCGTCAAAGCCATCCTCACCGGCGCCTCTTGGCAACGCTGCCGCGTCCACTTCGCTCGCAACGTCACCCAGACCCTGGGCTCCACCCGCTCCAAGCCCGTCAACGCCCTCATCGCCACCATCTTCGCCCAGACCACCCCAGAGGCCGTCAAGGACGCCTACCACCAGGTCGTGGCCTCCCTGACCCCGACCTTCCCCCAGATCGCCCAGATGCTCACCGACGCCGAAGTCGACCTCACCGCCTTCGCTGACCAGCCCCGCCCCCACTGGCAGAAGATCTGCACCACACAACCCCATCGAGCGACTCAACCGCGAGATCAAACGCCGCACCGACGTCGTCCAAGTCTTCCCCGACGACGCCTCCGCCACCCGCCTCATCGGAGCCATCCTCCAAGACCAAAACGAGGAATGGCAATACGGGGAACGCCGCTACCTCTCAGAGACCTCCATGCGCGACCTCACCGACCAACTCACCCACCCCAACCACCCCGACCCCACCCACCTCCTCACAGCCTGAAACCAACCCCCACCAGCCCAAACGAAACAACAGACACTTACACCACCAACAGGGACTTGATCTCCTACGGTAGGGCGTGTGTGGATTCGGCGGGTGCGAACGGGCTCAGGCGCGACGGCGGTCCAGCTCGTGGAATCGGTCGGCGGGCGGCGCCGGATCGTGGCGCATGTGGGCTCGGCGCACACCGAGGCCGAGTTGGGCTT
>NZ_JAYFNG010000037.1:0-45229 GCF_034933565.1 Raineyella sp. | reverse complement strand
CCGCCGCGTCGAGCCGGACCGGTCGGGCCTGCGCCCTGGCGAAGGCCGCCAGCAGGGTGGGGTGTTCGAGCCGCCAGACGGCGAGCGACTCGGCCTGGTCGGGCCCGCACCAGGCCTCGACCATCTCGCGGGTGCGGGTCGTACAGAAGTCGAGGAGGCAGGCCATCGTCGAGTCCGTCTCGCCGCGCTGTGCCAGCAGGGCCGAGCCGTAGTCACGCAGGGTGGCGAGCTGCCGGTAGCGGACCCGATCGCCGTACCTGTCCACGACGACGATCGACCGCTCGACGAGGCCGGCGAGGGTGTCCAGCACCTGCTCGCGCGCCAGGTCCCCGTACCCGCAGACCGCCTCTGCGGCCTCCAGCCGGAAGGACCCCGGGAACACCGACAGCCTCGCCCACAGCGTCCGTTCGTCCGCGGGGCAGCGTTCGTGGCTCCAGTCGACCAGGGCGCGCAGGGTCCGGTGTCGTTCGGGGCCCTGGCTGCTGCCGCCGGTGAGGACCGCGAACCGGTCGTCGAGGCGGCGGTTCAGCTCGGCCACCGACAGCACCCGCAGTCTCAGCGCCGCCAGCTCGATGGCGAGCGGAATGCCGTCGAGGCGTCGGCACAACTGACGGACGTCGTCGACGTTCGCCGCGGTGATCCCGAAGTCGGGGACCAACTGGCGAGCCCGATCGACCAGCAGCCGGACCGAGGCCGCACCGAGCAGCTCCGCCGCCGTGGTCGCCTCGTCGGGCACCCCGAGGGGGGCCAGATCGTAGAGGCACTCCCCGGGCACGTCGAGGCGTACGGTGCTGGTCGCGAGCACCACCACCTTCGGGCAGCCCTGCAGCACGGCGAGCACGAGGTCGCGCACCCCGTCGCGGACATGCTCACAGTTGTCGACGTAGAGCACCTGGGAGCGGTCGCCGAGGTGGCGGACCACCTGGTCGCGGGCGGATCGTACGGACTGCTCCGCCACCCGCAGCGCGCGGGCGACCAACGCCGCGACCTCGCCACCCTCGCTGATCGTGGCGAGGTCGACAGCCGTGACCGGACGGCTCTCGCCCTGCAGGACCTGGCCCGCCAGGCTCGTCTTGCCCAGCCCGCCGGACCCGCTGATGGTGACCAGCCGATGGTCGGTCAGGAGCTCGGTGACCGCGCGGACGTCCTGCTCGCGGCCGACGAAGCTCGTCAGGCGAGGAGCCAGCAGCTCGGTCAGCTCGGTCATGGACGAGGGACCTCCCACGGCGACGTGCGCCGTCGATCGCCACGACGCGAAGGACACCCAGTCTGGATCATCGACATGCGTCTGCGCCAGAGGCCGGCGATCATCACGTATTGGCCACGACATGGGTGTCAGTCCTGAAGGTGTCCCCGTTCCGCACAGAGCCGCAGCCGCCGTACGGGTGGGCATTCGCTGGGAACACCCACCCGTACGGCCCCTCAGCGCCCGGCGACCGGCCTATCCGGTGGAGCGGACGTCACCGGGTGCGGGGATCCCCAGGTCGGCCAGCGTGGCCCGCGCGGTCGTGATCGCGCTCTCGATCGCCCCGTCGACCACCACACCGTTCCAGCCCTTGGCCCAGTCGGCGCCGGCGAACCGCAAGCGCGAGTCGGCGCCCAGGAACCGGCTCCAGCCGTCCACGAACTGGCCTGACCGCAGCGTCGCCCAGGTCTGGCCCGACCACTGGTCGGCGGTCCAGTCGTGCCCGCTGACCTCCAGCACCTCCAGCCCGGGACACCACCGGTCCAGCATCTCCTGGACGACGGTGACATCGGTGAGGTCGACCCGGGTGTGGTCGGGTCCGAAACCGACCAGGATCGTGCTGTCATCAGCGACGTACTCACTGCGGACCAGCGTGATCGGGTGATCGGACGGGGCGCCGGCGATCAGCGACTGCCGTCCGGCGACCTTGATCCAGATCTTGAAGCCCTTCGACAGGTAGCCCTGCTCGACCAACTCCCGGCGGGCCGGGCCCAGCGGCGGCACGAACTCGATCTGGCCGAGCGCGCCGAGCGGTGCGGTGACGATGACCGCATCGGCCACCACCGGCTCCCCTGCTGCGGGATGCAGGATCGCGGAGTCGGCAGCGTGCTCGATCCGGACGATCGGGGTGTTCAGGTGGATCGGGGCGGCCACATCGGCGGCGATTGCCTCGTACAGTCCGCGCATCCCGTTGTCCAGCTTGTACTGCAGGGTCAGTTCGTCCAGCAACCGGCTCCGGTGGTCGGCGAGCGAGGCCCAGTGCATCGCCATCAGCGGGGAGGCATGGGTGATGTCGCCCTGGTAGCCGGCTGACCAGTACGCGTCCGCCAGATCGATCTCCTCCTGGCTGAAACCGCCGTCGCGCAGCACGTCGAGCATGCTGCGCCGATCGGTCGCCCGGAACCGCTCCTTGAGCTCCTCCGGCACCTCCGGGTCCGCCAGCACCCGCAGTGGCTCGTGCGGGTAGGGGAAGAACTCCCGCGACCCGGCGAAGATCCGCTCCTGGGCGCCGCGCAGCCGGTCGTCCAGGTCGGCTTCGGTGCCGCTGTGGGTGACCCCGTCGCTGATCCAGAAGGCCCGCTCCGGAGCCGGGCTGGCGTGGATGCCCTGTCCGTAGCGGATGATCTCGGTCCACACGAACGGCTGCATCCAGTGCACCCAGGTGGCCCCCAGTTCGAGCGGGCGTCCGAGGCGTTCCTCGGTCCAGGCCCGCCCGCCGATCCGGTCGCGGGCCTCGTAGATCTCCACCCGGACGCCGCGGGACTCCAGCTCCCGGGCGGCGATGAGCCCGGCGAAGCCGGCTCCGACGATGGCGACTGTGCTCATTGCTGTTCCTCGTTCCTCACGGTGGTGGGGGTGGCAGGGCCGACGCCGGGGGCGTCGTGACGGAACGGCCCGGGCTCCGGCGCCTCGGGTCCGCGCATGCTGAAGACGTACGTGGAGGCGACGCCGCCGATGAAGGCGACCGGGACGAGGGCCATCAGCACCGTCGCCACCGTCGCGTCGCCCCCGACGAGCGCGTCGAAGTTGCCGGCGACCATCGCGACCAGCCCGATCAGCAGCAGCACGGCGATCACCGGCATCACCCGGGTGCGCAGCACCGATCCCGTCCGGGACCGGGCGAAGTAGACCACCACCGACACCGAGCAGAGGATGTAGAGCACCATCAGCGACAGGACGGCCAGGCCGCCGCCCCACGGGAACAGGGTGAGGCTGGGGTCCAGCCCGAGGATCGCGAACGGTGCCACCGTCAGCGCTGCCATCACGGACTGGACCCGGGCGGCGACGAACGGGGCGTGGTGCCGGTTCACGTTGCCGAGCGGATGGGGCATCGCTCCGCGGATCGCCAGCGAGTGCAGATAGCGGTTCACCCCGTTGTGGAAGGCGATGATGCCGGCGAGCAGCGAGGTGACCAGCAGCACCCCGGCGACCTGCCCGGCCCAACCGCCGAGGGTGTCCGACAGCGGGCCGAGGACGAAGGCCGAGGTGTCCCCCTGCATCGCGGCGCGGGCGGCGTCGGCCACCTGGCCCGGGCCGTAGTAGGACACCACGATCCACAGCGCGAAGGCGTAGAAGACCGCCAGGATGATCACCGCGGCGTACGTCGCCAACGGAATGGTCCGTCGTGGGTTCTTCGCCTCCTTGGAGTAGATCGCGGTGGATTCGAAGCCGACCATGGAGGCCACGGCGAAGACGACGGCGACACCGGGGTTGCCGGACAGGACGACCGACGGTGAGAAGCTGGCCGCCAGGTCCAGCCCCTCCGGGCCGCCACCACGGACGAGCACCCCGATGCAGAACGCGGTGATCAACAGGAACTCCAGCAGGACGAGGACTGCCAGCAGCCGTGCCCCGACCTCGACGTTGCGGCTGCCGAGCACCATCACCAGGACGATGGTCAGCCCGACGATCAGCCACCACGGGACGGTGACACCGGTCAGCCCGGCCAGCAATCCGGAGAACATGTAGCCGTAGAGGCCGTACATCGCGCCCTGGATCACCCCGTAGGCGAGGATGGCCAACCAGGCGGCGCCGACACCGACCCGGGCGCCGAGGGCCTCGGTGATGTAGGCGTAGAACGCACCCTGGACGTCCACCCGGCGGCTCATCTCGATGAAACCGACGGCGAAGACACAGATCACGACCCCGACGATCAGCGATGCGGCCGGCGCGCCGGCGCCGTTGCCGGCGCCCATGGTGATGGCGGTCGGGCCGACGATGCCGGTCAGCGGCGCCTGGGCGGAGAACACGAAGAACATCACGCCCAGCACGCCGACCGAACCGGCCTTGAGCGCCCGGCCGTGCGGGGCGTCGGTCGCCTTGTCCGACCGCACCGGGGTGGCACCGGCCACGGCATCGGTCGGCCGTCCGGTGTTGGTCTCAGTCGCCATAGTGCATCCAGACCGACTTGGTCTCGGTGTAGGCGTCGATCGCCCACGGACCCATCTCCCGGCCCCAGCCGCTGGCCTTGTAGCCGCCCCAGGGCGCAGCCATGTCCGGGATCGGCAACATGTTGACGAAGACCGCCCCGGCCCGCAGTCCGTTGGAGATCCGGTGCGCGGCGGCGAGGTCACGGGTCCAGACGGTGGCGGCCAGGCCGTACTCGCTGTCGTTCGCCCGGGCCAGCAGCCCGGCGAGCTCGTCGTCGTCGCGGTAGCTGGTGACCGCCAGCACCGGGCCGAAGATCTCCTCGCGCATGATCGCCATGTCGTCGCGGACCCCGGCGAACACTGTCGGGCGGAAGAAGTATCCGTCGCCCTCCCCCGGCCGCCCGCCGGCCACCAGCTGGGCGCCCTCTGCCTGGCCCTTGGCGACCATGGCGGCGACGTAGTCGCGGTGCTTGGCCGAGACCAACGGGCCGAGCTGGGTGGTCGCCTGCATGCCGTCGCCGAGCACCAGGGAGTCCGCTCCGGCCGCCAGCTTCGTCACGAACTCCTGTTCCCGGCTGGCATCGACGTAGAAGCGGGTGTACGCGGCGCAGACCTGACCGGAGTTGATCACGCCGCCCTGCAGGTTGCCGGCCACCGCGGCATCGATGTCCGCGTCCCGCGCGATGATGGAGGGGGCCTTGCCGCCCAGCTCGAGGGTGAGCCGCTTGAGGTTGGTGTCGGCGCTGGCATGGGTGATCGCCCGACCACCCTTGGTGGAACCGGTGTAGGACACGTGGTCGACGTCCGGGTGCCGGGTCAGTGCCTCGCCGACCTCCGGGCCACCGGTGACGATATTGACCACCCCGGCCGGGATGCCCGCCTGATGGGCGAGCTCGACCAGTCGCAGCGAGGTCAATGAGGTGACCTCGCTGGGCTTGATCACCACGGTGTTTCCGGTGGCCAGGGCCGGGGCGAGCTTCCAGGCCAGGATCATCAGCGGCGCGTTCCACGGCGTGATCAGCGCATTGACACCGATCGGTTCGCGCCGGGTGTAGTTCAGCGTGTCGGGGAAGGAGATCGGATTGGTGGTGCCCTGGATCTTGGTGACCCACCCGGCGTAGTAGCGGAAGTGCTCCGCGGCACCACCGACCGACAGCTGCCGGGAGAACCCCAGCGGCTGGCCCTGGTCGCGGGTCTCCAGCTCGGCGAGCTCGTCCCCGTGCTCGCTGATCAGGTCGGCCAGCCGGAAGAGCAGGCCGGCGCGCTGGGCCGGCAACAGCCCGGCCCAGTCGGGCCGGTCCAGTGCCTCCCGGGCAGCCGCCACCGCAGCATCGACGTCGGCCGCGGAGGCCACCGTGAGCTGGTCGATGATCTCCGCGGTGGCGGGGTTGATCACCGGCAGCGTGCCGCCGTGGCCGTCCACCCATTCGCCGCTGATGCAGAGCTGTTTCGTCATGGAACAGGTCCCTTCGAATGCCTGGGGCAGCCTCGTCGCTGCCTCACCAGTAGTGAACGCCGGCGACCGGTGGCGGTTCTTGTCCCAGCGACGGCGAAACTTGGACATTCGTGCAGGGTGACCGGCGTCACAACAAACACCACGACGCCGCGACGCCGGACCCCGCTACCGGCCGCGCCGCGTCTCGCGCGGGGAATGCCCGTACTTGGCCTTGTAGACCCGGGAGAAGTGGGCGCCGTCGGCGAAGCCGTGGGCGTGCGCGATCTCGGTGATGGACCGGGTGCCGGCCAGCAGCTCACGATGACAGAGCTCCGGCCGCCGGGACCGGATGTGCGCCGCCACGGTCTGGCCCTGCGCCCGGAACAGCGCATGCAGATGGCTGAGCGAGATGTGCAGCTCGTGGGCGATCCGGGCCGGCGCCAGCTCCGGGTCGGTCAGGTTGTCATCGATGAACCGCAGCAGGTCGTCGATCAGGCGCTGCTGGGCCAGGGTGGAGCGCTCCGGGCCGAGCTGCTTGCGCAGGGTCATCCCGAGCAGGTCGACCGCCGTCTCGCCGAGCACCTCCGCCTCGTCGGGGTCGATCGAGGCCAGCTCGTCGGCGGTGGTGGACAGGAACGACGCCAAGCAGGTCCGCAGACCGCCGTCGGCGTGCATGCTGTGCCCGTTGACCCGGGCCACCGCCCGCGAGGTCAGCGGCAGCATCGCCTTGGGGACCATCAGCACCACGCTGACGTACGGGTCGGGGTAGCTCACCTGGTACGGGATCGCGGTGTCGTAGACGGCGAAGTCGCCGGCCCGCAGGCAGACGGTGCGGTCGTCCTGGGTGAGCAGGGCGCGGCCGGACAGTTGCAGACTGAGCTTGTAGTGGTCGGAACTGGTGTCCTCGATGTGGTGGCGATGTCGTACGACGCTGTGGGTCGCCGAGCTGATCTGGGCGAGCTGCACCAGCCCCAGCGCCCGCGCCGTGATCGACCCGACGAAGTGGTCCTCGTCGGTGGCCCTGATGTCGTGCGCGACGAAGGCCGTCGACGCCGTCCGGCTGAAATCGGGGAACCCGAGCACGCCGTGCCCTCCGGTGCCGTGGTGGGCATCGTCCTTGAGACCCATGAACCTCTCACCTTTCCCGAGGCCACGTCAGATGATCGAATGTAACCCAGCACACATCGTCGAGAAAGACCCCGGATGACCAGGCGGCACCCCAGGCTTGCCGCATGGCGCTCGGACGGCACCCCCGGAGCGACACGATCCGCCGATCTCCGGGGACCTTCGACTCTCCATGCTGCCCGGCCCGCAGCGGGCCTCATGCCCGGCCGCCCGGCCCGCAGAGGGCCTCATGCCCGGCCCGCAGAGGACCTCCATGCCCGACCGCCCGGCCCGGCCCCTCGGGTCAGCGCCCGTGCGGCCCGCCCCGCCCGGTCATCATCGTCCACAGCAGCGGGACGACGGACAGGATCATCAGCCACCGACCGAGCAGCGGGTCGGCGCCGGTCACCAGTGCTCCGGCGACCAGCACGGCGGCGAACACCAGGATGCCGTTGGTGCGCCGGATGGTCCGCTCGAGCCGGCGGACCTGACGGGTGAGCAGCGGCGTCCCGAGGGTCAGCTCACCGCGCTCGGCCATCGTGAGGACGCGGTCCGTACGGCCCGGCAGGCCGAGCGCCACCACGGCGATCTTCCCCGCCTCGGTCAGCACCCGCCGGGCTGTCGAGCCGCCCTCCTCGGCCACCAGTTCCTCGGCGTACGGGGTGATCGTCCCCCAGATGTTGAAGTCCGGGTCGAGGCCGGTGCACATCCCCGACAGGATGCCGATCGAGCGGCCGAGCATCAGCAGGTTCTGCGGCAGCTGGAAGGGCATCTCGAGCATCAGGTCACGGAACTGCAGCCCGAACCGCATCATCTCGGCGTGGTCGATGCCGCGCAGCTGGTTCATGCTCATCCCGCCGAACCGCTCGAACACCTGCAGTGTCGCGCGTTCGATCAGCGCCAGGTCGGCACCGGGCAGCAGTACGTCCAGCGTCTGCATGCTGTGCACGAGGCGGGCGCCGTCCCGGGTGCCGACGGCGATCAGCGCCTCCGTCAGCCCCTCGCGCAGGGTGTCCGGGACCCGGCCGACCATCCCGAAGTCGATGAACGTCAGCCGCCAGGCCGGCTCGCCCGGCGCGGCGCCGGGCTGCGGGGTGACGAACAGGTTGCCGGGGTGCGGGTCGGCGTGGAAGAAGCCGTCGACGAAGATCTGCTGCAGGTACGTGTCCGCCAGCACCGTGGCCACCTCACCGCGGTCGATGCCGGCGGCGCTGATGGCGTCATGGTCGCCGATCCGGATCGCGCTGACGTCCTCCAGGGTGAGCACCCGGCGGGCGGTGAGCTCCCAGACCACCCGCGGCACGCTGACCCGTACGTCATCGGCGAAATTGGTGGCGAACGTCTCGGCGTTGCTCGCCTCGGCCAAGTAGTCGACCTCGGCGAGCGTGGTCGTGGCGAACTCCTCGACCAGCCCGCGGACATCGGCCCGGGAGGCCACCGGCCGGTAGTGCGTCAGCCAGCCCGCAACCCGTCGCAGCGCCGCCAGGTCGACCTCGATCACCTGCTGGATGTGCGGGCGTTGCACCTTGACGACGACGTCGGCGTACCCGAGGTCGGCGGCGTCGGCATCCTTCAGCCGGGCCCGGTGCACCTGGCCGAGGGAGGCTGCGGCCAGCGGTTCCTCGTCGAACCAGGCGAAGTGCTCGGCCAGCGGCAGCTCCAGTTCGGCGAGGGCGACCTCGTGGATCGCGGCGAACTCCTCGGGCGGCACCTGGTCCTGCAGCCCGGACAGTTCGTCGGTGATCTCCACCGGGAGCACGTCCAGCCGGGCCGACAGGAACTGCCCGACCTTGATCATCAGGCCGCCCATCGAGATCGCCAACACACGGAAGCGCGCGGCGGTCCGGGCGTTGCGGCGGGTCCGCGTACGATCCGCGAGCCGGCCCAGCCCCAGCCGGCGCAGGATGATCTCCCACCAGATGAAGCTCGCCGTGACCCGCGCGAAGAACCCGACGATGCGCCGGTAGCGGGCGCGCAGGGCGGACTGCTTCATGCCACCTCCGGACTCGGCGCCGTGTGCTTGTCGGGGTTGGGATCGTTGTCGGGGCTGGGCTCGTGGGCCCGGTCGTCGGACCCGGATCAGGTCACGGGACCGAGGGCCGGCTCAGTCCTCGGCCAGGATGGCGTGCAACTGCTTGCGCGCGTTCTCCAGCACCTCCTGGGCCGCTGTCCGCTGGCTCGCGGAGCCGGTGGTGGCGACCTGGAAGACGACCTGGGCGAGCCGCGCGGCGGCCTGGCGGTAGCGCATCAGGTCCGACACGTTGTCGCCGGACGCTTCCCACGGTGCGGGCTGGCCCCCGGCCTCGGCGGCCGCCGTCCGGCCGGCCTCGGTGAGGTGGTAGACCTTCTTGCCGCCCGACTGCTCGGACTCGACCAGCCCCTCATCGGCCAGCAGCTGCAGGGTCGGGTAGACCGATCCGGCGCTGGGCTCCCAGGCACCCTCGGAGCGGTCGGTGAGTTCGTGGATGATCTGGTGGCCGTGCATGGGCTGTTCGACCAGCAGCCGCAGGATCGCCGCCCGCAGGTCGCCCTGGCGGGCGCGACCGAAGCCGAGGGGGCCGGAGCCGAACGGGCCGGTGGAGCCGGTGAACGCCTCCCAGCGGGAAGCCATGTCGAACAGGGGCGGGAAACCCTCGCTCGTCGGGCCGGAGTGATGATGGCGGTACATGAGGACCCTCCGATCGCGGTGACGGCAGACCTTGGCCTGTCGTGCCTCCATGGTAGGAGCCGGAACCGCCGATTCACGTACGCTCACCAAAGCCCCGGCGACCGAGGCCCGGCGAACCAAGGCCCCGGCGACCAAGGCCCGCGACCGAGTGATCCGAGACGCCCATGAACCGTGCCGCCTCGCCGGGCCCCCTTCCACGACGACACCAGGCCCGCGCCGTGACGACATGTCAAGGATCCTTGACTCGATGGAAAGCACCCTTTACATTGAAGTCATGACTCCAGAAGCCTCCCCACGACAGGGCGCGACGGTCCGGGCCCGCGCCGGGCGCGCGTACGCCATCCGGTTCGGGACCGCGAGCGTGCTCTACACCGTCCTGATGCTCGTCGGCATGCCGCTGGCACGTAGCCAACCGGCCGGCTCCTTCGCTCGCTATGCGCTGGTATGCCTCCCGGTCATCGGGGTGGCCATCGGCGTCCGGGCACTCTGGCGCCTCGTCCACGAGGCTGATGAGCTCCAGTCCCGCCGACTGATGGAGGCCCTCAACGTCTCGATCGCCGGCACCATCCTCGTCACGTTCTGCCTCGGCATGATGCAGGTGGTCGGGGCACCGGCGCTGCCCTGGTTCTGGGTGATCCCGGTCTGGGCGGCCTCGTTCGGCATCGGCGTGGCCCGGACGGCCTGGAAGTACCGATGAAGAACCGCCTCAAGGAGCTCCGTACGGAACGCCGGTGGACCCAGGCCGACCTCGCCGGCGCATTGGACGTGTCCCGCCAGACGGTCAATGCTCTGGAGACCGGCCGCTACGACCCGTCCCTCCCGCTCGCGTTCACCATTGCCGCGGTCTTCGGCCGCAGGATCGAGGACATCTTCATTCCCTGAGAGGCCGGCCCATGCCCTGCTGGGCCGGCGCCACCCGGCGGCCCGGTCGTCGGGGGCCGAGCGGTCGAGGCCCCGCCGTCGGGTCGAGGGCCACATCATCGAGGCCCCGCTGTCAGAGCCCCAGCCGACGGGCCACCTCGTCGCCGCCCATCGCGCGGATCACCGCGGGGTCCCCGACCACCACCAGCCGATCGGTGGCCCGGGACAGTCCCACGTAGAGCCGCTCCTTGGCCCGGTCCCGCGTACCGTCCTCATTGAGGCACAGGATCACCGCGCGCCGTTCCAGGCCCTTGCAACCGAGCACGTGGCCGTAGAAGACGTCATCGCCGTCCCAGAACGTCCGCCAGTAGCCCTGCTGGCCGTACGCCTGCTGCCGTTCCACCTGGACATCGTGGCGCTTGCCGGTGGTCAGCAGCATCACGTGCGCCGGATCCCAGCCCTCGTCGAGCAACCGGTCGACCTGGTCGTCGGCCGCGGCGATCGCGTCCTCGGTGCGGACCGGGACGCACTCGACCCGGGGCCCGTCCTCGCCGCGCAGTTCCATCCGTGCCCCGGCGAGCGGGAGGAAGGTCTCGGCGATCTGCTTGGTGTTCCGCAGGTTGTGGTCGAGCACGAGCGGCACCAGGGTGACCGGCGGCCGTCCGAACCGCTGGAACACGCGCTGCTGTTCGTCGCTGTAGACGTGCAGCCGACCGGTCTCCTCATCGCGCAGCGCGGCGAGCAGCGGGCGCCACCAGGAATCGGCGAAGTCCTGGCCCTCGTCGACGATGACGGCGTCGAACCTCTCCTCCCGGGCCAGTCCCCCGGCCAGGTCCAGCATCTGTTCGGGCAGCCGGTGCTCCCAGAAGTCGCTGTCCTCCCGGCTCCCGTCGGGCGCTCCCCAGGAGCGGCCCAGCGCCGCGAAGGTGCCGATGAACGCCGGCCGGTGCCGGCGCCCGACCTTGTTGAGCTCACGCCGGAAGTACTCCGCCAGGCCGATCGAGTAGCAGACCAGCGCCACCCGCTGCGGTTCGAGGCCGCCGTGGCCCCGGGCGAGCTGCTTGGCCTGGGTCAGCGCGAGGATCGTCTTGCCCGAGCCGGCGCACCCGCGCACCTCCGTACGCGGCACGAAGCGAGTGATGTCGAGCAGCAGCGCCTGCTCCTTGGTCAACCGGTCGGCGCGGCCCTCGCGCTCGGCGGCGTCGGCCTCGACGTCCTCCACCGGATGGTGCGCCCCGCGCAGGATCGTCCGGACCAGCGCGACATCGGCCGCGGTGGGCACCCGGCCGCCCCGGGCGGCCGTGCACAGGCCCCGCAGCCGCTCCCCGAGCCTGCCCATCTCGCGGCGGCCGAGCACCTGCCAACGCTCCAGGCCGGGCGTATGGAAGTCGTCCGGCCAGTCGGTGTACGGGGTGACCAGGACGTGCTCGATCCGCAGCCGGCTGTGGCCCTGCCAGCGTTCGTCGCATTCGAGGTAGTCACGGACGGCGTACTTGTTCCGCAGGCCCTGCTCGATGTCGAACTCCCGCCGGGACTCCCCCGCACCGACGTACCACTGCCCGTGGGTGCAGTGGACGCTGCCGCCCTTCACCTCGACGACCACGATCCCGCTGTCCGGGATCAGGCAGAGGAAGTCGACCTCGTGGTCGTACGTCCCGGTGAACCGCAGTCCCGCGAAGACCACCGACCCGTCCGGCAGCTGTTCGACCAGTCGGCGCCCGACCAGGTGTTCCGACTCCGTCGCGTACGTGGGGGCTTCCGGGATCAGCTCGGCGGTCATGTCCGGCACCGTAGCGGGGCGTCGCGCCGCCCGCAGGGGTTCGGGGCGTCGCGCCGCCCGCAGCGGTTCGAGGCATCGCGCCGCCCGCAGCGGTTCGAGGCATCGCGCTCGCGTCGCGGGGCGTCAGGCGGACTCCATCTTCCTGACGATCCGCTGGACCGTCAGCCACGTGCGGGTCGTGATGTCCTTGCCGCAGGTCTTCTCCAGCCACGACATGACCCCCGAGGGCGTGCCGGTCGTGGTGTTGTCGAGGACGGCCAGGATGACCCGCGCCGCCGGGTCGTAACCGAGACCCCGGGTCAGCGGATCGGGCCGCTCGGGCCAGTGCTCGGGCGCCGCCGCGGCGACCTTCACGGCTGCCCGGTCCTTGAGGAAGGTCACGGTGAGGTACGTGCTCCGATCATGGCTGAGCCCGGCGAACGGGTCACGGTCCAGCAGCGCCCGCAGCTCAGCGTGCTCGCGGATGATCGTGCCTCCCCCGATGCCCAGCTCGCGGACCAGCGCCGCCTGGATCCGTTCCTCGAGGACGGGCACGTCGGACTCGGCGCTACGGAACACGATGTTGCCGCTGGCCAACACCGAGGTGACATCGCCGAGGCCCAGCCCCTCGAACACCCCGCGCAGCTTGTCGTTGGTCATGTTCGGGTTGCTCGGCGTGATCCCGCGCAGCAGCGCGGCGTACCTGCCCATGGCACCGAGCGTACCCATCACGGTCGGATCGGACCGCCGCGAGGATCGCCTCGCTCACCTGCTGCAGGTGCGCCATGTCCCGGTCGGCCCGGGTCATCGCGGCGGTGAGGTGCCCGACGGCCAGGCCACGGTCGGGTCCGAGGTCTGGGCTGGGTCCGAGGTCTGGGCTGGGTCCGGGGTCTGGGCCTGGGGCCGGGCCAGGGCCGGGCCGGGTCAGGGCCGGGCCGGGCCGGGTCAGGGCCAGGGTCGGGTCGGGTCGGGTCGGGTCAAGGTTCGGCCCAGCCGGCCCCAGACACTGCGGCACCGTCAAGGCCTCAGACGCTGCACCACCGGCGGGAACCCAGACGCTCCTGTACGCGCCGCCGGAGCACAAGCCCGGCACCCGGCACGTGACCGCACAGGACGCCCGCGAGGATCCGCAGGAGACCGACCTGGTGGACTGACCCTCGTCGGTCGTGACCGCCGCGACCGCAGCCGGGTGGTCGCAGCCGCGGTGGTCACGACCGCACAGTGGTCACGACCGCACAGTCGCCGTGAGTTCAGCACGCCGCCGCGTCCCCATTCAGCTGCGGCCCGCCGGTGCGCGGCGTCGCCATGGGGACGCGGCGGCTGCGCAGGAGCGCGGCGGCTGCGCGGGGACGACAGGTGCGCAGAAGCGCGGCGGTTTGCAGGAGCACGGCGGCTGCACAAGGACGACAGCTGTGGAGGACAGCGGTTGTGCAGGAGCGCGGCGGATCCACCACAATCGGCATCATGACCGCTTCCGCACCGCGCGACTGGGACGCTGCCACGTACGGCGCCCTGCCCCTGCCCCACGTCGGCTGGGGCCGACGCGTCCTCGACCGACTCCACCCGGTCGCCGGTGAGACCATCCTGGAGCTCGGCTGCGGCACCGGGCGCGACGCCGCGGTGCTGCTCGCCGAGCACCCGGGCTGCCGGCTGGTCGCCCTGGACGGCTCGCCACAGATGCTCACCGCCGCGGCCGCGGCCCTGGCGCCGTACGCGGACCGGGTCCGGCTGCGGCAGGCGGACCTGCGCGAGGGGTTCGAGGTGGACGAGCCGGTGGACGGCGTGATGAGCGTGGCGACGCTGCACTGGATCCCGGACCATCCGGGGGTGTTCGGGGCGGTCGCCCGGGCGCTGCGTCCCGGCGGCCGGTTCGTCGCCGACGCGGGGGGCGAGGGTCAGCTGCAGCGGGTCCACCGGGCCCGCCGGCAGGTGGAGGGCACCGCGGCCCCGCAGGACGCGACCCACTTCGCCGGCGTCGAAGCGACCCGGACGGCGCTCGTGGCCGCCGGGTTCGTCGATGTCGACGTCCGGCTGCGCCCCGACCCGCTGGTGCTGGACGAGACGACCCTGCGGCCCTATCTGGCCACCGTCATCCTCGGCGAGGTGCTGCGCGGACTGCCCGAGGCCGCCCGCGACCCGTACGTCGATGCCGTGGCGCGGGCGATGGGTGAGCCGGTGATCGACTACGTACGCCTCGAGTTCGAGGCCCGCCATCCCTGAACCGACGGGCACCCTCGCCAGACGTCACGACGAGCAGCCCAGCCCGTCACCCCTGAACGGACGGGCCCTCTCACGGGTGGCGCGCGATCGAGACGCACGCCACCCGTCCCCCTGAACGGACGGGCCCCTTCCGTCGGACGTCACGACGAACGGCCCAGCCCGCCGGCCCCGAACCGACGGCCCGCTCGTGGACCGCGTGTCTGACCTCCTCAGGGCTCGTCGCACTCCCTCAGGGCCTCGTCATCCTCTGGGCCTCGTCATCCACGTACGTGGGGCGGGCGACCCGCACACCGGCGAGGGTCATCACGACAGCGGTGCCGATCAGCAGGGTCAGCACCCACGGCCAGCCACCGGTCAGCTGGTGCACCACCCCTACGAGCAGTGGGCCGATGCCGGCCATCAGGTAGCCGACCGGCTGGACGAACCCGGACAACCGGGCGGTCACCTGCGGATCGCGACTGCGGGCGGTGATCATGGCGATGGCGGCGGTGAAGGCCCACCCGCCGAGTCCGAGCAGGGTGGCCCACAGCCACGGCACCACGGCGGGCACCAGCCACAGCCCGACGTAGCCGGCGACGGTGAGGACGCCGAAAGCCACCATCACCGGGGTCAGGTCGGGCGAGCGTTCCACCAGGACCGGCATCAGGAAGCCGCCGAGGATGCCGAGCACAGAGACGAAACCCAGCAGACCGCCCGCCGCGCCCGCCGGCAGCCCCGCGTCGCGGTAGATCTGCGGCAGCCAGCCGAACTGGACGTACGCGTTGAGCGCCTGCATCCCGAAGAAGACCGACAGCGCCACCGCGGTGGGCGACCGGAGCAGGGAGCCGCTGGGAGCGACGATCGGCACGCCGGCACGGTCGGCCCGATCGCGACGTTCCCGCACCGTGAGGACGGCCCACGGCACCAGGCCGACCGCCGCCGCGAGGCCCCACACGCCCAGCGCCGCCCGCCAGCCCCCGGGCGCGACCGCCGCCACCGGCGAGGCGAACATGGACGCGGCGGCCGCCCCGACCAGCAGCATCACGCTGTAGACGGTCATCAGCCGGGTGACGGCGCCGCCGCCGTGGCGTTTGATCCAGGCCGGCACCAGCACGTTGCCGAGCGCCATGCCGGACAGCCCGACCAGTGTGCAGGCCAGGAAGGCGAGGGTCGAGCCGGTGAACGTCCGCAGCAGGAACCCACCGGTGATCAGCGCCAGGCCGGCGAGGACCCCCGCGGTGAGCCCGATCCGACGCGACAATGCGACCGCCACGGCGCCGATCGCCGCGAACGTCAGGCCGGGCAGGGCGGTCAGCAGGCCGGCGGCCGTGCCGTCGAGGCCGAATTGCTGCCGGAGCTCGGCCATCACCGGGCCGACGGACGTGGCCCCGGGGCGCAGGGAGCCCGCCACCACGACCACGGCGACCAGGGCGAGGGCCGGTCCGACGATGATCGCGCAGTCACTCCGCGTGTTCTCACTCACACCGGGAGGTTAGTCGTCGAGCTCGTCCTCCACCGGAGGGCCGAGCTCGGGGCGTTCCTCGTCGTCGTCCCCGCCGCCCCGGGTCAGGGATGGGAACCAGGTGTCCTTGGCGGTGCTCCGCCGGCCCACCGGCCCGCCGGAGGCCTCCGCCTGCCGCAGTCGTACGGCCTCGGTGTGCACCAGCTCGGCGACGTACGCCTCGAGGGTGCGGCCTGCGGCGCCGGCCGCCCGGGTGAGGGTCGAGCGATCGGGTCCGTCGATCTCGACGCTGAGGTCCGCTGTCATGCCCGCATCGTAGGCCCCGCCGGGACCGCGGGTCAGGGATGCCGGGGCGAGCCTGCCCGGACGTCCCGGACGATCGTCAGCTCGGCGAGGTCGCGGCGGGTGCGCGGGGCGGCGTCGCGCTCGCGGATCGCCTCCGGCACGTCCTCGGCGTCGGCGAGCTTGCCGACCGCGACCAGGCTGACCGGCTCGAGCTCGGGCGCCAGGTCGAACGCGGCCCGCAGCTCGTCCACCCGGAAGCCACCCATCTGACGTACGTGCAGACCGCGGGACTCCGCCTCGATGCTGAGGTGGGCGACGGCCTGGCCCAGGTCGTACTCGGCCCACCGGAGCGGCTTGCCGTCTCGCTCGAGTTCGGCGATCGCCACGATCAGCAGGGAGGCCCGCGGGGTCCACGCCTGGTTGAAGCCCATCAGGGCACCCAGGATCCTGTCGAAGCTCTCCGTCCCGCGCGCCGCGACGATGAACCGGGTCGGCTGCCGGTTGCCGGCGGACGGGGCCCAGCGTGCGGCCTCGCCCAGTGCGGTCAGGTCCTCCTCGGGGAGGACGTACTCGGCGTCGAAGCCGCGCGGGCTCCACCGCCGGGCAAGGGCCTCATGGATCGGGACGGACGTGGTGTTACGCGGTTGCTGGTCGAGCGTCGTCGTCATATCTCTGCACCTCAGGCATGATCGACCGCCGCGGTCGGTGAAACCACCACGGCGGTCGTTGAAAACCAAATCATCTGACGTGGCCAGGTTAGTACACCCACCAAGTACACCCACCAAGTGCACCGATCACGATCCCGCGTCACGATCCCGCGTCACAGTCCGGTGTCACGATCCCGCGTCACGGTCCCGCGACGCGTGGCGCCGCCGGGCGCTCCACGACCAGACGCTCCACCACCAGGGCTCGGGCACCGTCGGGGGTCGGGGTCAGTACCAAGGTGGCGGCGTTCGGCCCGGACGGCCGCAGCCGACGGCGCAGCGCGGCGGGGTCGGTGTCGACGCCGCGTTTCTTGATCTCGAGCCGGCCGACCCGATGGTCGCGGACCCAGGCCCGCAGCACCTTCTCCTTGGCCGCCAGGACCTCCAGCACCCGGAAGCCGGTGGCGAACCGGGTCGGATCGGGGTGCCTCCCAGCTGGCCCGGCCGGATCGAGGCGACTCCCAGCTGACCCGACCGGATCGGAGCGCTCCCCGACTGACCCGGCCGGATCGGAGCGCCCTGCGCCCGGCCCTGCTCCTGGTGCCGCCGCACTGACCAGGTAGGCGATCTCGTCCGCCACCCGCCCCGCGTCGAGCAGCTCCGCCAGTCGGTCCACCGCCCCGGCCCGGATCACGGCGGGGTCAGGTTCCCACAGCACGCTCCCGACGGCCGGCGCCCGCAGCGGGCCCGGCGCGTCCTCGGCGACCAGTCGGAGCACGGCTCCGCCGTCATCGAGCAGTGTGGCGGTCCGGGTCCCGGCGACCGGCAGGGTGGATGTCACCACCTCACCCTGTCCGGAGGGTCCGGAGGGTCCGGACGGCACAGACGGTCCGGGAGGAGCGGACGCCGGCCGATCCGCCGCGTACGCGGCAGGCAGTGCCCACAGGGCGACCTCGACCAGGTCGCCGCGATGACTCACCCATTCGGCGGCGACGTCCTCGGGGATCATCCGGTACGGCAGGCCCGGCCCGAGCTTCAGGCACCCCACGCCGCCACCGGCGGTGGCCCGGGCGAGCAGCCCGACGGCCCAGTCCCAGGGCGGGGTGAAGTCGGCCGGGTTCCACGTACGTCCCGCCCCGGTCCGCCGCGCCGGATCGGCGAACACCGACACGCCGGGCGACCACAGCTCGTCCAGCCGGACGGTGACGTCCCCCTGCAGCACCCGGGCCCGGCCGGCCGCGACGGCGGGCGCGAGGTTCGCCGCAGCCACCGCGGCGGTGACCGGATCGATCTCCACCGCCACCACCTCGAGGCCGGCGTCGAGGAAAGCCCAGGCGTCGGTCCCGATGCCACAGCCCAGGTCGAGCACCCGGGTGGCCCCGGCCGCCACGTACGTCGCGGCACGGTGCGCGGCCACCGCCGGCCGGGTCGCCTGTTCGAGACCCGCCCGGGTGTAGAACCAGCGCTCGGCGGCCGCGCCGAACTTCACCCGGGCGGCCCGCCGCAGCGAGGCCTGGGTCAGGATGGCCGCTGCCCGCTGCCCGTAGCGAGCCCGCATCCGCGCCACCGCACCGGGCGCCTCGGTGTCGGGGAGTCCGCTCGCCTCCGCCAGCGCCTGCTGCCCCGCCGGGGTCCCGAGCCACGCGATGTCGTCCACCGGCCCATTGTGCGCTGCCGGGAGCCGGGGTCGCCGCCTCCTGCACCGAACAGGCCGGCTCCTACACTGAACAGATGGCCACGAACGCCCGTTCCACCCGCACCCGGCCCGCATCTGGCGCCGCGCCGCGACTGGGCGATCCGACGCTGCGACCGGCGACCGACATCGCCGCCGCCCTCGGCGTCGACCCGGACCGGGGGCTGTCCGCGGCGGAGGTGGCCGCCCGCCTGGAGCTGTACGGCCGCAACGAGCTGACCGGCACCCCGCCCGAGCCGGCCTGGCACCGGTTCCTGCGGCAATTCAACGACCCGCTGGTCTACCTGCTGCTGGTGGCTGTGGGGATCTCCCTGCTCGCCTGGCTGGTCGACGGCGCCCGCGGGCTGCCGGTCGACGCCCTGGTCATCGTGACGATCCTGCTGCTCAACGCGATCATCGGCTACGGCCAGGAACGCAAGGCGGTGGACGCCGTCGCGGCGCTGCGGACGATGACCGCGGCCCATTGCACCGTGCTGCGCGACGGGCGCCAGGAGACGGTCGCCTCCGCCGATCTGGTCCCCGGCGACATCCTGCTGCTGGCCGAGGGCGATGCCGTGGGCGCCGACGCCCGGCTGCTGAGCACGTCCGCGCTGCAGGTCCAGGAGTCCGCTCTGACCGGTGAGTCGCAGGCCGTCGAGAAACATGCCGGCGTGATCGCGGCCGCGGCCCCGCTCGGGGACCGGGTGAACATGGCCTACCGGGGCACCGCGGTCGCCCGGGGCGTCGGACGGGGGGTTGTCACGGCCACCGGGATGGACACCGAGATGGGCGCCATCGCCGGGATGCTCAATCGCACCGAGGACACCGAGACCCCGCTGGACCGCGAGATCGCCCACGTCTCGCGGACCCTGGGCTGGATCGTCGTCATCATCGCGCTGGTGGTGATGGCGACGATCGTGCTGGTCGACGATGTCCGCAGCCCCACGGCACTCGTCGACGTGCTGCTGCTCGGCGTCTCGCTGGCGGTGGCGGCGGTGCCGGAAGGACTGCCCGCGATCCTGTCGGTGGTGCTGGCCATCGGGGTGCAGCAGCTCGCCCGGCACCGGGCGGTGGTCAAGCAGCTCTCGTCGGTGGAGACCCTCGGGTCGGCGTCGGTGATCTGCTCGGACAAGACCGGCACGCTGACCCAGAACGAGATGACGATCCAGAAGCTGGTCACCGCCTCGGGCACCGTCGACCTGTCCGGCATCGGCTACCGGCCCGAGGGGGAGGCCACGTACGACGGTCGGCGCCCCGACGACCCGGCGTTGCTGACCGAGGCCCGTACGCTGCTGCGGCAGGGATCGCTGGCCAACAACGCCCAGCTCACCGAGACCGACGGTGAATGGTCGATCCAGGGCGATCCGACCGAGGCCGCGTTCCTTGTCGCGGCGCGCAAGCTGGAGGGCCCCGGGCACGACCTCAGCGGCTACGCACGGCTCGCCGAGGTCCCGTTCACCTCCGAACGCAAGATGATGTCCACCCTGCACAGCCACGGCACGCGGACCGCGCTGCTGAGCAAGGGCGCACCGGACGTGCTGCTCGACCGGTGCGACAGCCGGCTGGTCGGCGACGAGGTGCGCCGGCTCGACGAGGCGGCCCGGCGCCGGATCCTCGACGAGGTCGAGGCGCTGTCCGCGCAGGCGTACCGTACGCTCGGCGTCGCCTTCCGCGAGGTCCCCGCCGACCCGCATCCCGCGGCGGAGTGGGCCGATGCCGAGCAGTTCGATGCGGCGGCCGAGGTGCACCTGACCTACGTCGGCACGGTGGCCATCATCGATCCACCGCGCCCGGAGGCCGAGGCGGCGATCCGGGAGGCGCATCGGGCCGGGATCCGGACGATCATGATCACCGGCGACCACCCCAGCACCGCGGCCCGGATCGGCACCGACCTCGGCATCATCGCCCCCGGCGGGCGGGCGCTCAGCGGCGCGGAGCTCGAGGAGCTGACCGACGAGGAGTTCCGGACGGCGACCCGGGAGGTGTCGGTGTACGCCCGGGTCGCGCCCGAGCACAAGCTGCGGATCGTCGATGCGCTCCAGGACGACGGGCGGATCGTCGCGATGACGGGCGACGGCGTCAACGACGCCCCGGCGCTCAAGGCGGCCGACATCGGCATCGCGATGGGTCGCACCGGCACCGAGGTCACCAAGGACGCCGCCCGGATGATCCTCGCCGACGACAACTTCGCCACCATCGTGGAGGCCGTCGAGCAGGGCCGGGTGATCTTCGCGAACATCAAGAAGTTCCTCCGCTACCTGCTGAGCTCCAACATGGGCGAGGTCTTCACCATCTTCCTGGGCGTCGTGCTGGCCGGGCCGATCGGCCTGCACCCCGACGCTCCGGGCGGGATGGCGCTGCCGCTGCTGGCCACCCAGATCCTCTGGATCAAACTGGTGACGGACTCGGCCCCCGCCCTGGCGATGGGCGTGGACCCGCAGATCGACGACGTGATGGCGGTGCCACCCCGCGACCCGGCCGAGCGGGTGATCGACCGGCGGATGTGGCACGACATCGGCAGCATCGGCCTGGTGATGGGCCTGGTCACCCTGCTGACGATCGACCTGTGGCAGCCGGGAGGCCTGTTCGAGGGCAGCCACACGTACGCCGAAGCGCAGACGGCGGCGTTCACCACCCTCGTCCTCGCCCAGTTGTTCAACGCCCTGAGCTCCCGCTCCGAAACCGTCTCGGCGTTCCATCGGCTGTTCGCGAACCGCTGGCTGTGGGGCTCGATCGGCGTCGTCGTGGTGCTGCAGGTGCTCGTGGTCGAGGTACCGTTCCTGCAGGCCGCGTTCAGCACCGCGCCGATGACGCCGCTGCAGTGGCTGATCTGTGTCGCGATGGCCTCGGTGGTGCTGTGGTTCAGCGAGCTGCGCAAACTGGTGCTGCGCGCCCGCGACCGGCGGCACTGACCATCGGCCTCAGCACATCCCCGGTCCCCCGTACGCACCGCCCCGCGTACGCATCGCGCCGGCACCCCTCGCCTCAGCGCACCTCGGAGATCACCGTCCCGATCGTCAGGGCGCCGGCCTCCCGGGCGGCGGCCGCCACCGCGGCCACCTCCGCCAGGGTGCCCTCGACCAGGACCGGCTGATCGGCCGCCGAGTCCCCCGACCAGACGACGTCCAGCCCGCGAGGCGGTCGGAAGGCCACCCCGGGCGGCATCCGGACCACTCCGGCGGCCCGCGCGCCCGGATCCTCGAACGGCCGCAACGTCAGCGCCCGCACCACGTTGAGGCGTTCGACCACCCGGCGGAGCAGCCGGCACTGCCGTTCGGTCGCGTCGAAGGTCAGCGCGATCGCCCCGGGCCGGCCGTCGAGCGCCCCGGTCGCCAGCGAGGTGAAGTTGATCCCACGTTCGGCGAACACCGACGCGAGGGCCATCAGCGCACCGGGCTGGTCGAGACACCGGACCAGCGCCACCCAGGACCGCGGCACCGAGGGATCGGCTCCGGTCCCGCTCATCGCCCCGCTCCTTGCGTCGTTCCTTGCCTGCCGTCGACGCCCGTCGTTCCTTGCCTGCCGTCGACGCCCGTCGCGCCGAGGCTGCTCAGCTCGGCGACGGTCACGTACGGCTCGACCGTGGCCGCGATCCGCCGGGCCGAGCGGGCCAGCAGAGCGTCCTCGTCAGGTGGCAGCTCGCCGAGCAGCACCTCGCTCCAGCCCTCCGGACGCAGGACGACCGGGACGCCGAGCACGCCGTGCACCGGTGCCCCGGCGAGCCGCGCCTCACCGGCGAGCGCGACCTGACCGGCCATCACGATCTCGCGCCCCTCGGCGAAGGCGGTGATCAGGTCGACGGTGGCGTTGGCCGTCCCGACGGCCGTCCGGGCACCCGACTGGTGGGTCAGCCACGGCCGGGTGACCGTCCGCAGGTCCGGCGGCCACGTCTCGACCATCGCGAACGCCCGCCCGCTGTCACGTTCGGCGAGCAGCTCCGTCTTGCCGGCCGCGATCTCGTCGGGGAAGTCGGCGAGGTCACGCCCGTGGCGCAGCCGCTCGACCGTACGGTCCCGCTCCCCCTCGACCAGCCCACGGATCCGCACCGACGACCACAGCGGCACCGCGTCGTCGCCGTGCTGGCCGGCGATGAACCCACCGATCCGCTGCCGGCGCACCCCGAGGGTGTGCGCGATCTCGCGGCGGAAGCGCAGTGTGTCGAGCCAGGCGCCCATCCCGATCACCCGGTGCCGGCCCAGTCGGGCGGCCATCGTCGCCACCCCGAGCTCCACCGGGTTGGTGACGACGACCACCACCTCGTCGCCGGATCCGTGCTCGGCCAGCGCGTCGGCGTACGCGGCGAACATCGCATGGTTGGCCCGGGCGAGCGCGGCCCGGTCGACCGGCTGGCCCGGCTTCGTCCCCAGCGTCGCCCCGGAGGCGACGACGATGACGTCGGCGACCACCTCGCCCGGCTCCAGCGCCACGTCGATCAGCGGCGCGATCTCGTCGTATGCGTCGATCAGGTCGGCCCGGTAGCCGTGCGTCGCCGCGGCGGACGAACCACCCCGGCGCCCGACGAGCTGCAGCCGCGCGGTGGTCGGCAGCGCACGACGTTCGATCAGCTGGGTGCACACCTGCCGGCCGACCGCACCGGTGGCACCGATCACTGCGACATCCATGGGCCGAGCGTACGGAGCACGTGTGTCGAACGTGTTGCGGCCGCCGCGGCCGACCGGAGCGAGGCAGCTCGGCGCCCACCCGCCCGGCTCCCCGGGCCACAGCTCATCGGGGGAGGTCGACCCAGCGAGCAGCCGCCTCGTACGTGTCGGACGGGGTCTCGTTGAACGCGATCGCCGCGCCGGGAGCGTGTCGGCGCACCAGGTTGACGACCCGCTCGAACAACCCCAGGTCATGACGCACACCGCCACCGACGACGACGCATTCCCACGGCCGGGCACGTAGTGCGGTCGTGATGACCGCCTCCACGTCGTCGCTGCCGTCGAGACCGACGAGACATGACCCGACGTCGACGCCGTGCTCACGGAACCGATCCAGTCCGACCTCGATGCCATCGGCTATCGGCGTGGGGTCCCACGGCCCGGGGACGCGATACGGATCGAGCCCGATGACGAGCACGCGGGGGGTCACGGTCATGTCCATGCTCACTCCTCCGGCCGAGAACTCTCTGCCGAGCGTACGTGACCCGTGGGAGCGCCGGTTTGTTCCCCGTGGCTGGTTTGTTCCCTGTGGGAGCGCTACGTATTCCCCGAGGGGAGCGCTACCTGTCCGCCGCGGGAGCGCTACCTGTCGCTGCGGAGTTTCGACCCGACCGAGAAGCGCGTCGGGGGCACCTCGTTCACCATCACCCGGATGGAGTCCATCGGCGCGTTCAGCGTCTCGTGGGCGACCTCGGCCACCCGCCGGATGAACGTCTGCACCACGTCGTCGTCGCGACCCTGGACGAGGGTCACCTGGATGATCGGCATGAGCACTCCTTCGTGTCGTCGGTGCGGTCGAGCCTAGCGAGTGCGGCGATGACGGCCACCCCCGGCCCCGAGGTCCCCGACAAGGGGCCCGGATGCGACGACGGGTGCTTCCCGACGGGTACGTCCCGACCGGTACGTCCCGACGGGTCCGACGCGACGACGGGCTCATTGCGACACGGCCCATTGCGACGACGGGCCCGACGCGACAATGGATCCCACGGGCAGAACTGACAGTGGGCCCCACGGCAGGGCAGTCGCGGGGCCCACACGGCAGACGTAGGCGTCGACGACGGGAGTGGGTGCGGTGTCGCGGAACTCGACAGGCAGGGGCCCCGGGATCACCCGACTGAGCGCCGATGACCTGGTCTCGCTGGCCGAGGACTCCGGCCCGGTGCCGATGCAGGTCGGCGTGGTGGTGATGTTGCGGACCGACCCCGACTTCCGACCCGAGGACGTGGTCCGCTCGCTCGACGCCCGGATGCCGGGCGTCCCACGGATGCGCCAGCGGCTGATCCGCCCCGCCCTCGGCCGGGGGCGGAGCTTCTGGGCGGACGACCCGGACTTCAGCATCGACCGGCACGTCCGCATCGTCCGGACCACGGGTGGGCCCGAGGTGGCGCTGACGATCGCGGATGGACTCGTCACCACCCCGCTGCCCCGCGATCGGCCGCTGTGGGCCGCCCGTCTGGTGGTCGGCCTCGACGACGGACGTACGGCCGCGCTGATCTTCGCCACGCACCACGTGATGGCCGACGGCATCTCCGGGATGGAGCTGCTCCGCGGGTTGGCCGACGGCCCGCCGCCGGTGGCCGACCAGGCCTTCCCCCGGCCCCTCCCGACCGGCCCGGCTCTGCTGGCGGACAGCCTGCGGGAGGCCCTGCGGTGGTGGCGCCGGCTTCCGCACACCGTTCGGCTGATGCTGGCCGAGCTCGACCTGCTGCGGGCCTCCCGACGCCCGCCGATCCCGGTGAGTTCGCTGAACCGGCCCGTCGGGCCGCGGCGCCGTTCGGCCACCGTCAGCGTCGACCTGACCGAGGCACGGCGGGCTGCCCGGGGCGCCGGGGCCACCGTCAACGACCTGGTGCTCACCGCGATCGCCCGGGCCCTCGGCGCCCTGCTGGCCACCCGGGGCGAGTCGGCCGACGAGTTCGTCATGTCCGTCCTGTTCGCGACCCCCCGCTCCGGGCCCGCCGGCGTGCCCGGCAACCGGTCCGGGGCGGTCCCGATCGCCATCCCCACGACGGGGGACCCGTACGAACGGCTGCGGATCGTGGCCGGACGGACCGCGGCGGTGAAACGCCGGCACCGGGCGGCACTCAACAGCCTGCTCGGGCCGCTGACCCGCCTGCTGGCCGGGCTGGGGATCTTCCCGTGGATCGCCGGCCGACAGCGGTTCATCCACACCATCGTCAGCAGCCTGCGGGTGCCCGGCCGACTGACCATCGCCGGCCGGGAGGTCACCGGGATCATCCCGTTGTCCGTCGCCACCGGCAACATCACGGTCGTCTTCACCAGCCTCGCCTACGAGGGCCGGGTCACCGTGGCGATCATGGCCGACCGGGACGCCTGCCCCGACCTGGACACCCTCCGGGACGGCCTCGCGGCGGCGCTGGCGGAGCTGGTCGCGCTGCCTGGACCCGCCGTCGAATATCGTGGTGCGGACTGACACTTCCACGGGCGCCCCACGAGTGGCGTGGGCCCCGCGACCGGAAAGGACCCCATGCCCGGTTTCGAGATCCTCCTTCTCCTCATCGTGATCCTGGTGGTGGCCGGCCTGCTCTTCGGCGGCCTGCGCACCAGCATCTTCTTCACGGTCCACACCCAGGAGAACGTCCTCGTCGAGCGATTCGGCAAGTTCCAGAAGGTCGCCGGGCCGGGCCTCAACACGAAGGTCCCCTTCATCGAGACCACCACCAAGCCGATCTCGCTGCGCGTCAAGCAGCTCGAGGTCAACATCGAGACGAAGACCAAGGACAACGTCTTCGTGACGATCCCGGTCGCGGTGCAGTACGTCATCGACCAGCACGCCGTCGTCGACGCGTACTACAAGCTCTCCGACCCGGAGGACCAGATCCGGTCGTACGTCTTCGACACCGTCCGCTCCGCCCTGTCCGGCCTGACGCTGGACACCGCGTTCGAGTCGAAGGACGACATCGCCACCACCGTCGAGCAGCGGCTGTCCCAGTCGATGGCGGAGTACGGCTTCCGGATCGTCAACACCCTGGTCACCGACATCTCCCCCGACCCGCGGGTCCGCGACTCGATGAACTCGATCAACGCCGCCCAGCGCGAGCGCGACGCGGCCCAGTCGCTGGCCGAGGCGGACAAGATCAAGCGGGTCACCCAGGCCCAGGCCGAGGCGGAGTCGAAGCGGCTGCAGGGTGAGGGTGTCGCCGCCCAGCGCAAGGCCATCGCGATGGGCATCGCCGAGCAGTACGAGATGCTGCGGGCCGCCGGCATCGAGGGCACCGCCGAGCAGCTGCTGCTGATGACCCAGTACTTCGACACCCTGCAGGACGTCGCCCGCAACGGCCGCTCCAACGTGCTGCTGCTGCCCTCGAACCCGGGCGCCCTCGGCGACCTGTCCCAGGAGATCCGCACCTCGCTGCTGACCAGCTACGAGTCCGAGCACGCCCGCCGCGACGGCGACGCCCGGGCCGAGCACGAGGCGGCCGAGCGTCGCGCCGCCGCCCAGCGCACCGCGGACCGACTGGCCCAGCAGGAGGCCGCGTACCACGCCACTGCCGCCGGGGGTGCGCCCGCCGGGCAACCGACCCCCACGGCGGCGTCCCAGCACGCCCCGGTCACCGCCGAGGATCTGGCGGCCCGTGCGGAGCAGCTCGCCGGCCACCTGCCGCACCGTCTGCAGGACCAGGTCAACCAGTTCCTGCAGCAGCGTCCCCAACAGTGAGCCGGTTGCTCGCTCGCCAAAGGGGATCCGGAGTGTCCCGCCTGCTCGGCTGATGCCCTGCCCGGCCCGGGCAACATCGCTGAAGCCTCCGCCCGGCCCGGGCGATGCCGCCCGTCATTGCCCGGCCGAGCAGCGCACCCGACACGACAGAAGCCCACCCGAACCACACACCCGACGGAGCACCCAGCACCCCGGCCGACGTTCCACGTGATCACCGACGTTGATCAACGTGGCCGACGGAACTCCGGCGGCCACGTCACCGAAGGTCGGCCGGGGTGAAAACCATCGGCCAACGTCTCCGGCCACGAGCCCGGATGCCCCCGGACCCCGGCCTCAGGCCGCAGGTGCCACGCACACGTACGGCCAGCAGACCCCGGCCTCAGGCTGCAGGCGCCGCGTACGGCCGGGAGACCGGCATGCCCGAGTCGGCGCCGAGCAGGATCGGCGACGGCGCCGCCCCCGAGGCGATGATCTGGGCGCCGAGCACGGCGATCATCGCGCCGTTGTCGGTGCACAGCCCCGGGCGCGGACGACGCAGGGTGATCCCGGCCGCCGCGGTCCGCTCCTCGAGCAGGCCGCGCAGGCGGGAGTTCGCCGCGACGCCGCCACCGAGCAGCAGGGTCTCGGCGCCGAAGTGCTGGCAGGCGTCGACGGCCTTGGCGGTGAGCACGTCGCAGACCGCCTCCTGGAAAGAGGCGGCGACATCGTTGACCGGGATCTGCCGACCGGCGGCCTGTTCGGTCTCCACCCAGCGCGCCACCGCGGTCTTGAGGCCCGAGAAGGAGAAGTCGAACCGGTGCTTCGCCAGGTCGTGCTTGGCGGTCAGCCCGCGCGGGAACCGGATCGCCCGCGGGTCGCCCTGCTGGGCGGCCCGGTCGATCACCGGCCCGCCGGGGTAGGGCAGCCCGAGCACCCGGGCCACCTTGTCGTACGCCTCGCCCGCGGCGTCGTCGATGGTGGTGCCGACCTCTTCGAGGTCGCCGGCCAGGCTGCCGACCCGCAGCAGCGAGGTGTGCCCACCGGAGACCAGCAGTGCCATCGTCGGCGAGGCGGGGTCCAGCGGGCCGTGCTCGAGCAGGTCGACGGCGACGTGACCGACCAGGTGGTTCACCCCGTAGAGCGGCTTGTCCCAGGCCAGTGACAGCGCCTTGGCGGCGGAGAGGCCGACCGCCAGGGCGCCCATCAGGCCCGGTCCGGACGTGACGGCGATGCCGTCCAGGTCCTCGGGCGCCACCCCCGAGGTCTCGAAGGCACGCCGCAGCGCAGGCACGATCGCCTCGAGGTGGGCCCGGGAGGCCACCTCGGGCACCACGCCGCCGAAACGTACGTGCTCCTCGACGGAGCTGGCGACCTCGTTGGCGAGCAGTTCGGTGCCGCGGACGATGCCGACACCGGTCTCGTCGCAGGATGACTCGATACCGAGGACAAGTGGTCCGGTCATGCGTTCATTCCCTCCGGGTCGTGACGGGTGTGTTCGGGGCGGGCGGGATCCGGGCCGGTGGACGCCGGGCGGGCGGGATCCGGGCCGGTCGACCCCGGGCGGGCGGAATCCGGGCCCGTCGACCCCAGGCCGGTGGACTCGGGGCGGGCGGATTCGGGGCGGGTGGATTCGGAGCGGGGCCGGTCCTCGAGCGGTGGCAGGTCCGCCTCGACGGGGGCGCGCATCACCAGAGCATCGGCGCCGGGGCCGTAGTAGTCGGCGCGGGTGTGCAGCGTGGTGAAGCCACAGCCCCGGTAGAGGCCGATGGCCGGCGCGTTGTCGTGGCGCACCTCGAGCAGCAGCTGCTCGACGCCCCGGGTCCGCAGGTGGAGCAGGCCGGCGCGGACCAGGCCGCGGCCGACGCGACGTCCGCGGGCGGCCGGCGCGACGATGATCCGCATCAGGTCGGCGGTGTCGGGCCCGATGAGGAAGGTGATCACACCGAGCACGGCGGGACCGGCGTCGGGGTCCACGGCGACCAGCACGATCCGGTCGCTGCCGTCGAGCTCACCGCGCCAGGAGATCTCGCTCCACTGCTCCCGGGCCGGGAAGCCGGTCTGTTCCAACGCCAGGACCGCGGGCAGGTCGGCCGCCGTCGCGCGGCGCAGGATCATGCCCGCCCGATCGTCAGGCGCTTGTGGCTGACCAGCGCGGACTTGCGTGTGGTCGGCGCGACCGCGTCGGGGCGGCGCAGGTAGAGCGGCTGCTGCCCCGCCGAGGGCAACCGCAGGCCGATCCGGGCCAGCAGGCCCGGATCGATCGCGCGGGGGCCGTCATCCGTACGCCCGTGGTGCACCGACGGGTAGAGGTCGGCGCCGGGGCCGATCACCGGCAGGTCGGGCAGCGCGGCGGGGGCGCTGACCTGCGGATCACCGACCCGGGTGCCGTCCGGGGCGTACCGGGCCCAGTAGAGCTCCTTGCGGCGGGCGTCGGAGGCGACGACGAAGTCGCCGGTCGGGCCGGCCGCGCCGGCATGGTCGGCTCCACCGGCCGCGTGGGCATGGTCGTACGCCACCACGTCGAGGCTGCACACCCCGTGCAGCGGGATCTGCCCGGCCCAGGCGAGGGTCTCGGCGGTGGCGATGCCGACCCGCAGGCCGGTGAACGGGCCCGGGCCCAGCCCCACCACCAGGTCGGTGACATCGTTCACCGCGGCCCCGGCCTCGGCCAGCGCCTCGCGGATCCATTCGGCGAGGTGCTCGACGTGCGCGCGCCGGTCGGTGTCGCGGCGGACCGCGAGGACCCGGTCGCCGGAGGCGACACCGACGCAGATGTCGGTGGACGTGTCGAGCGCCAGGACGAGAGGGGTGTCGGTCATGCGACGATGCCTCCGGAGGGCGTGACGGATTCGAGCTGGGCGTGCAGGCGGGCCCAGCGCTCGCCCTCGCCGCGGAAGAACACGAAGCGGGTCTCGTCGGCGGGATCGTCGGAGCGCTCGATGGACATCAACAGGCGGTCGCTGTTGAGCTGCTCGGCGATGCCCTCGCCCCACTCGACCACGGTCACCGCGGTGCCCGCCGTCTCGTCGAGATCGATGTCCTCCAGTTCGTCGGCGTCACCCAGGCGGTAGGCGTCGACGTGCACCAGAGTGGGCCGGCCGTCGGCGGCCCGGTGCACCCGGGACAGGACGAAGGTCGGGGAGACGACCGGCCCCTCGACCCCGAGACCGGCACCGAGGCCCTGGGTGAACGTCGTCTTGCCGGCGCCCAGCTCCCCCTTGGCGATGATCAGGTCCCCGGGACGGACGATGCGGGCCACCCACTCCCCCAGCCGGACCATCTCGTCGGCCGTCGGCACCTCGAAGGCGACCGGGAGCTCGCGGCCCACCTGGAGCAGCAGGTCGCCGCGGGAGAGCACCTCGTAGCCGAGCTTGCGCCACCAGGCCAGCAGCTCGGGGAACTCGATCCGGACCCCGAGCTGGGCGAAGGTGCAGCCGCGCAGCGCGGACAGTTCCTCGGCCAGCTCGATCATCGCGGTGGCGATGCCGTGCCGCTGGAACTCGGGGTGGACGCTGACCCGGTGCCAGGTCGCCACCGCAGCCGGCAGATCGGTGGAGGCGTCGATCCCGATGCCGACCAGGACGGCCCCGGCCGGGCGGCCGTCGAGGCGGGCGATGATGCCGAATCCGTCCTGCAGGGCCCGGGCGACGGACGACTCCGTCTCGGACAGGCCCGCGGGCGGTGGTCCGGCCGCCCGGCGAGCGCCGAACGCCGCGTGGATGACCTCCACCAACGCGGGCGCGTCGGACTCCACCGCAAGGGCGAGATCGAGCTGGTGCTCAGCACTCATGGGTGACTCCTCTCGGTGCCCGGGCGTCGGGGACGCCGGACACGATGCCGGTCGCCGGACAGGAGCCGGGGTCCTGTGTGCGACCGACCAACCATGCTAGCCGCGCCGGCCGGAGCCGGGAACGATCGCCCGGCCCCGGTCATCTACGACGTGGCTCAGTCGCGGCGCCGACCCCGGTCGCCGTACGAGCGGCGCCCGCCACCGTAGCGACGGCCGCCGCGCCGACGCTCGGGCTGCTTGGGGGCGATCAGCTCCTCGTACGCGGCGTCCTCGATCGGCTCGGTGGAGGGCCTGCGGGCGCCGGTGGCGCGGTACAGCCACTCCTCGTCCGGGGCGGCCTCCTGCGGCTTGGCCTGGACACCGGCCTGGTGCGCCAGGCGGACCATCGACCGGCGCTGGTGCGGCAGGATCAGCGTCACCACGACGCCGTCGGTGCCGGCCCGGGCCGTCCGACCGGCGCGGTGGGTGTAGTCACGGGAATCGGCCGGCGGATCGACCTGGAGCACCAGGCCGATGTCGTCGACATGGATGCCGCGAGCGGCCACATCGGTGGCGACCAGCACCGGCACGGTGCCCTCCTTGAAGGCACCCATCACCCGGGCGCGGGCACCCTGGGTGAGGCCACCGTGCAGCGCACCGGCCATCACGCCGGCCTCGCGCAGCTGACCGGCGATCCGGTCGGCGCCCTTCTGGGTGCGGGCGAAGACGATGGTCCGGCCCTCCCGGTTGGCCAGTTCGGCGGTGACGGTGGCCTTGTGTTCGGGCTTGACCAGGACGAGGTGGTGTTCCATCGTCGTGACGGTCGCCTGGGCGGAGTCGACCTCGTGGACGGTCGGGTCATGCAAGTAGCGCTTGACCAGCCCGTCGACCCCCCGGTCGAGGGTCGCCGAGAACAGCAGCCGCTGCCCGTCGGTGGGGGTCTCGTCGAGGATCCGGGTGACCTCGGGCAGGAAGCCCATGTCGGCCATCTCGTCGGCCTCGTCGAGCACCGAGACGCGGATCTCGGACAGGTCGGCGGCGCCCTGGTCGATCAGGTCGATCAGCCGGCCCGGGGTCGCCACGATCACGTCGACGCCGCGCGACAGCGCACGGCGCTGCGGATCGTACGACATGCCACCGGCCACCAGCAGGGACCGCATGCCGAGCGCCCGGGCCAGCGGGGACAGCACGTCGGCCACCTGCATCGCGAGTTCACGGGTCGGTTCGAGGATGATCGCCTGCGGCTTGCGGACGTTGCCGTCGGGCAGCACGGTCTCCCGCAGCCGGGTCAGCAGCGGCAGGGTGAAGCCGAGCGTCTTGCCCGACCCGGTGCGACCGCGGCCGAGCACGTCCTTGCCGGCCATTGCATCGGGGATGGAGGCCTGCTGGATCGGGAACGGTTCGGTGATGCCCTTCTGGGCGAGGACGGCGACGAGTTCGGCCGGCACGCCGAGCTGGGCGAAGCCGTTGGCACCGGTCACCGTCGAGGTGTCGACCTCGACGTCCTCGGCCTCCTGCCACTCCATGGTGTCGAGTGGGCCGTCAGCGGCCTCGTCGTGGTCGCGGCGGTCATGACCGTGGCCACCACGACGGTCGTCGAAACGCCGGTCGTCACGGTGGCCGCCGCGGGCCTCGAAACCACGCCGATCGTCGCGGCGCTCGAACCGCCGGTCGTCACGATCCTCGAACCGGCGGTCGTCACGGCGGCGACGCGGCGCCTCGTTGTCGCCCCAGCGCCCACCGTCGACCTCGACGTCGCGGCCCCAGGCCGCGGTGCGCGGCCGGTTCTCCCGGTAGGAGCTGCCGCCACGGGGGTAGCCGCCCTTGCCGCGCGCCGAGCCGCCCTGGGGGCGCCGGTCGTCACGACCGTACGGCTTGCCGGACCGGCCGGCGTCGCGGTCCTCACCCTCGCGGCGGACACGGTCCTCGGTGCGGTCGCGACGCTGCGCGGCGGCGCGGCGGCGGTCCTCACCATAGGAACGGCTGTCACCCTGGTAGGCCTCGGGCCCGCGCTCGCCCCGGTCCCGGCGGGGGCCACGATCCTGATAGCCACGCCCTTCGGAACCACGGTCCTGGTAGCCACGCCCCTCGGAACCACGCTCGCGGCCATAGCCGCGGCCTCCGGCGCCACGCCCCTCGGAACGGCGGTCCTGATGGCCGCGGGACTGATAGCCACGGCCCTCGGAACGGGAAGCACCGTCCCGGTCGTAGCCACGGCTCTGCGAGCGGTCGTCCCGGTCGTAGCCACGACTCTGCGAGCGGTCATCACGATCGGACGATCCGCGACGGTCATCACGATCGCGGCGGTCGTCACGTCGGGCGCTCTCGCCGCCGCGGTGCCGCGGGCCGTGGCCGCGGGCGGCCCGCTCCTCGGCGGACCAGCGCTTCTTCGGGGAGCCGTCGGCCTTGTGGCTCTTCGGTTTGCGGGCGGAGGACCCGCCCGAGGACATGGAGGGGCGCGCGTTGTAGGGCACGGTGATGACTCGTTTCCGGACCTGGGGTCCTGACCTGATAGGCGCGTCATCATGTTCGACTGTCACCCGGCTCCAGCGGGGCGCCCCGGCGTTCCGGGGGCGGGACAACGTGCCCATGCGCCCGACACTGGGCGTCTACGTCCCGGACAGCGCTGCGCAGCCGGGTGATTCATGCTACACCGCGCACCCGCGTGGTCACGAATCGAGGCCCGCGCCGCGGCACCACCCCGCCCGTCCCGCTGCCCATCCTGCGGAACGTGGCCACGGCGCGGAGGCCACCGAGGTTCCTAGACTGGGCCGGGTACACGCCGTTCACCCACTCGACATCCGATGTCGGTCGACACGTCGACGTACGTCACCCTCCGTCCATCCGCTCCCCGCAGACTGGCCGGAGGTCAACGAAAGGGCAGCACGTGCGGGTCGCGATCTTCACGGAATCCTTCCTCCCCGCCATCAACGGGGTCACCCACTCCGTGATGCGGGTGCTGGAATATCTTCGCGACGAGGGCCACCAGGCCCTGGTCATCGCACCGGCCGACGGGGGCCGCGAACCGTCGGAGTATGCGGGCTTCCCCGTCGTCCCGGTCGCTGCCGTCAGCCTGCCGGGTTACCACGACGTCCGGGTCTGCGGCACCAGCCAACTGCGGCTGGAGCGCCTGCTGGAGGACTTCCACCCCGACGTGCTGCACCTCGCGGCGCCGATCGCCCTCGGGCACCGGGCCGCGCTGGCCGCGAACTGGCTCGGCATCCCGGTGGTCGCGATCTACCAGACCGACGTCCCCTCGTACGCCGCCCGGTACGGCTTCGCCGGGGCCGAGACCCTGCTGTGGTGGCGGGTCCGCCAGATCCACTCCCAGGCCACGATGACCCTGGCACCGTCGACCGCATCGCGCAGCCAGCTGGTCCGCCACCACGTCCCGCGGGTCGGCCTGTGGGGCCGCGGCGTGGACTCCGTACGTTTCGACCCGGTCAAGCGAGACGAACGGTGGCGCCGCAGCGTGGCACCGCACGGCGAACGGATCATCGGCTGCGTCGGTCGGCTCGCGCCGGAGAAGCAGATCGGTGACCTGCAGGTGCTGGCCGACCTGCCGGGCGCCCGGCTGGTCATCGTCGGCGACGGGCCGCTGCGCGCCGACCTGGCGGCGTTCCTCCCCACCGCACACTTCACCGGGCAGCTGACCGGCGAGGACCTACCGCGGGTGATGGCCAGCATGGACGTCTTCGTCCATCCCGGCGAGCTGGAGACCTTCGGCCAGTCGATCCAGGAGGCGATGGCCTCCGGTCTGCCGGTGATCGCCCCCGCCAAGGGCGGACCGATCGACCTGGTGGACTCCTCACGCACCGGCTGGCTCTACCCGCCGGGCGACCTCGCCTCGATGCGCCGCCACGTCCGTGACCTGCTCGGTGACGACCGCAAGCGTGCCGCGTTCTCCGCGGGGGCGCGACTGTCGGTGCTGGAGCGCACCTGGCACCGCCTCTGCGACGACCTGATGGGCCACTACCGGGAGGCGATCGCTGAGGTGCACTCCCGGCAGCGACTCAGCGTCTGACTCGCCATCCGCCGGGCCGTCCTCCGGGGCCCGGCGTCTTCCGGGGCCCACCACCCTCCACGGCCGCTGTCCCCCACGGGCCACCGTCCGCCGCGGGGGACGGTCATGACGGGCTCAGCCGCGCAGCACCCGCGGCACCCGGGCCCCGATCCGGGTGACGATCTCGTAGCCGATGGTGCCGCACCAGCGGGCCCAGTCCGATGCGGTCGGCACGACACCGTCCGGGCCGGGAGCGCCGAACAGCACCACCTCGTCGCCGATCTCCTCGGTCGCCCCCGGGCCCAGGTCGACGATCATCTGGTCCATGCACACGCTGCCGCGCTGGTGCACCCGACGGCCCCCGACGGCCAGCTCCAGCCGCCCGGCGCCGTGGCGCGGGATCCCGTCGGCATAGCCGAGCGGCACCAGGCCGAGCTCGGCGCCCGGCTGCGGCGCCCGCCACCGGTAGCCGTACGACACGCCGGTGCCGGCGGTCACGTGCTTGCGGTTCACGAGCCGTGCCCGCAGCGTCATCACCGGCGTCAGCGCGACCCCGGCGTCCGCGGCCATGGTGCCGTCGGCCGGATCGACGCCGTAGCCGGCGATCCCGAGCCGGACCATCTCGTAGCGGCTCTGCGGGATGCTCAGCGCCGCGGCGGAGGCGGCGATGTGGCGCACCGGGATCGCCAGCCCGCCGGCCCGGGCCTCGGCGACGGCCCGGTCGAAGGCCTCCAGCTGCGCCGCGTTGCCGGGGTGGCCGACCTCGTCGGCACAGGCGAAGTGCGACCAGACCGCGACCACCTCGACCGCCCCGCCCTGCTCGGCGCGCCGGGCCGCGTCGACGAGCGCCGGCCAGTCCTGCGGCAGGCAGCCGTTGCGGGACAGGCCGGTGTCGATCTTGAGGTGGATCCGGGCGGTGCGCCCGGCCCGCGTCGCCGCCAGCATCACCGTCCGCACCTGGCCGGGGCTCTGCACCGACACGTCGATGTCCGCATCGACCAGCGTGGTGAGGTCCTCGTCGGGCCCGTAGAGCCAGCAGAACACCCGGCCGGTGTCGCCCGCGGCCCGCAGCGCCAACGCCTCCGCCGGCACCGCGACCCCCAGCCAGGATGCCCCGGCCTGCCGCGCCGCGGCGGCGCAGGCCAGCATGCCGTGCCCGTACGCGTCGGCCTTGACCACCATCATCACCTCGGCCGGGGCGACGACCTCCCGGACGGCGGTGACGTTGGCGCGCAGGGCGTCGAGGTCGATCAGGGCACTGGCGGTCTGGGGGTCGATGGTGGGCCCGGCGGAAGTCATGGCGGTCATTCTGCCCCGTCCCGGTGACGGCAGGGTCACCGATCGCCCAGCAACCCCTGCAGCGTCGTCCCGAAGCGTTGTGCCAGCGCGTGCGGCGGCAGCGGCGGCTCGGCGGCGGCGGTGAGCGCCTGCAACGACGCCCCGCAGACCGCGGCCCGGGCCGCCGGCAGGCCGGCGGCGAGCAGGCTGCCGCAGACCCCCGCCAGGGTGTCGCCCGACCCGGCCTGGGCGGTCCGGCCCGGCCCGGGGACGGCGACCTCGACCGTACGTTCCCACGGGGTGGCGACGTACTGGGTGGCGCCCTTCAGGAGCACGGTGGCGCCGAACAGGTCAGCGGCGCGATGGACGTGGGCGAGCGGGTCCGCCTCGACCTCGGCGCGGGGCACCTCGAGCAGCCGGGCGAGCTCGCCGGCGTGCGGGGTGAGCAGGTGCTCGGGGGAGAGTGTCACCTCGGGCACGTGGCGCAGCCCGTCGGCGTCGATCAGCACCGGCGCCTCCTGGTCGAGGATCTCGGCCAGCCGGGCAGCGCCGTCGGGCCGGTCGCCCCAGCCGGAGCCGACCACCCAGGCCTGGACCCGGCCCGGCGCGGTGACGACCGAGGGGATCGCCGCGACGCTCGCCCGGGCGACCTCGGGCGAGCCGAGACTGCGGATCATCCCGGTGCCGGCGTACGCGGCGCCGTACGCGACCAGGATGCCGGCGCCCGGGTAGGTCGCCGATCCGGCGTCGATGCCGAGCACCCCACGGGAATACTTGTCGGACAGCACGTCGGGCACCGGCCAGGCGGCGGCGACGTCGGCGGTCTCCCAGCGCCGCAGCAACGGCGTCCCCGCCTCGCCGAGGGCCGCCCAGTGCAGGCCGATGTCGATCACCTCGACCGCTCCGCACCGGTGGGCGGCGGGCTGCATCACCTGGCAGGCCTTGGCGGTGCCGAAGGTCACGGTCCGCTCGGCCCGGAACGACGGGTGGGCCCCGGCGCCGTCGGCGTCCAGCCCCGAGGGCACGTCCACGCTGGTCACCGGGGTGCCGGAGCGCTCGGCCGCCTCGGCCAGCCGGGCCACGTCGCCGGCCAGCCCGGGGCGGCCGCCGATGCCGAAGATGCCGTCGACGATCCGGTCGACCCGCTCCGTCAGCGACAGTGCCGTCTCGAGGTCGACCGGGGTGGCGCCGTTGTCGACACACGCCGCCCACCCCGCTTCGTGGACGTGTCCGGGCACGACGGCATGCACCCAGACGCGTACGCCCCGCCCGGCGAGCCGCATCGCGGCCCACAGGGCGTCACCACCGTTGTCGCCGGGCCCGGCGAGGACCAGCACCTTCGTCCCGTCGGTGTGGCCGAGGTCGCGCAGCACGCTGGTGGCCAGCGCGTCGGCGGCGCGCTGCATCAGCTCACCCTCCTCGGTGCGGGCGAACGCCTCCTCCTCGGCGGCACGGATGGACTCCACAGAATGGACGAGCAGCACGATGACCTCCTGGGCTCCTAACGGCCATCCTCGCAGACGACGAACGCCGTGGCGATGCCTCCGTCGTGCGACATCGACAGAAAGGTCCGGGTGATGCCGAGCCGGGCCTCGAGGTCGGCGATGGTGCCGGTGGTGACGAAGTAGGGCTGCCCGTCGGGGGTCTTGCGGACCTCGCAGTCGCGCCAGACCAGGCCGCCCGGGGAGCCGAGGGCCTTGGCGAAGGCCTCCTTCGCGGCGAACCGGCCGGCCAGCGACGCCGGCCGGTGGTGCGCCTCCTCCGGGGAGAAGAGCCGCGCCACCAGCCCCGGGGTCCGCAGCAGCATCTCCTCGAAGCGGGAGATCTCGCAGACGTCGACCCCGATCCCGACGATGGCCATCGGGTCGGCGCCTACTCGACGGTGACGGACTTGGCCAGGTTGCGCGGCTGGTCCACGTCGTGGCCCAGCACGGTCGCCAGCTCGCAGGCGAACAGCTGCAGCGGGATGACGGCGACCAGCGGCTGGAGGATGGTCGACACCTTCGGCAGCCGGATCACGGTGCTGGCGAAGTCGTCGACCACCGAGTCGTCCTGCTCGGCCAGCGCGATCGGGCGGGCGCCTCGGGCGCGGATCTCCTGGATGTTGGAGATCACCTTGTCGTGCAGCTGGTCGCGGCCCCGCGGCGGCACCACGACGAACACCGGCATGCCCGGCTCGATGATGGCGATCGGGCCGTGCTTGAGCTCGCCGGCGGCGAAGCCCTCGGCGTGCAGGTAGGCGATCTCCTTGAGCTTGAGGGCGCCCTCGAGGGCGACCGGGTAGCCGACGTGGCGGCCGAGGAAGAGCACCGAGGGCTGGTCGACGAGTCGGGCGGCGAGGTCGAGGACCGGGGCGGCGTTGTCCAGCACCTGCTGCATCAGCGGCGGCAGGCCCTCCAGCTCCTTCATCACCGCGGCGATCTCCTCGCCGTACATCGTCCCCTTGATCTGCGCCAGGTAGAGACCGAGCAGGTAGCAGGCGGCCAGCTGGGTGGTGAAGCCCTTCGTCGAGGCGACGCCGATCTCCGGGCCGGCGTGGGTGTAGATCACCGCGTCGGACTCGCGCGGGATGGTCGAACCGTTGGTGTTGCAGATGGCCAGCACCCGGGCGTGCTGTTCGCGGGCGTGCCGGATGGCCATCAGGGTGTCGGCGGTCTCGCCGGACTGGGAGATCGCCACCACCAGGGTGGTCGGGCCGACGATCGGGTCGCGGTAGCGGAACTCGGAGGCCAGCTCCACCTCGCAGGGGATCCGCACCCAGTGCTCGATGGCGTACTTGGCGACCATCCCGGCGTAGAAGGACGTGCCGGCGGCGATGATGATGATCTTCTGGATCTGGCGCAGCTCCGACTCCGACAGCCGGATCTCGTCGAGGGTCAGCGCACCGTCCTCGGTGTGGCGGCCCAGCAGGGTGTCGGCGACGGCCTTCGGCTGCTCGAAGATCTCCTTGCGCATGAACCAGTCGAAACCGCCCTTCTCGGCGGCGGACAGATCCCAGTCGACGTGGTAGCGCTTGGCCTCGGCCGGCTTGCCGGTGAAGTCGGACACCTTCACCCCGTCGGGGGAGATCTCCACCACCGAGTCCTGGCCGAGTTCGAGGGCCTCGCGGGTGTGCTCGATGAACGCGGCGACATCGGAGGCGAGGAAGTTCTCCCCCTCGCCCAGGCCGACGACCAGCGGGGAGTTGCGGCGGGCGGCGACCACCCGGTCGGGCGTCCGGGCGTCGACGGCGACCAGGGTGAAGGCGCCCTCGAGCCGGTTGACGACGGTGTGCAGGGCGTCGAGCAGGGCCGCCCCCTTGGCGACCTCGACACCGAGCAGCTGCGCGGCGACCTCGGTGTCGGTCTCGGAGCGGAAGGTGATGCCCTCGGCGGTCAGCTCGGCGCGCAGCTCGGCGAAGTTCTCGATGATGCCGTTGTGCACGACGGCGACCCGGCCGTCCTGGGACAGGTGCGGGTGCGCGTTGCCGTCGGTGGGGGCGCCGTGGGTGGCCCAGCGGGTGTGGCCGATGCCGGTGCCGGACTCCGGCAGCGGGTGCTCGTCCAGGGCCATCTCGAGGTTCAGCAGCTTGCCGGCCTTCTTCTCGGCGGCGATCCGCCCGTCGGCCACGATGGCCACACCGGCCGAGTCGTAGCCGCGGTACTCGAGGCGCCGGAGCCCCTCGACGACGACCTCACGGGCGCTGCGCGGCCCGACATACCCCACGATTCCACACATGGGGACAGCCTAGCGGCTGCCTCCGACACCCCGGGATTCACGAACCGTACGCCGGGCCGGGCCCCGGCACACCCCCGTGACGGGGCAGAATGGCGCCCATGCCAGACGCGACGCTGCCCCCGGGCGACTCCGCGCCGGACCTCGGCGAGGCCGGCGGACCGTACGTCCTGCGCAGTCGGGCCGACTGGGCCGAGCTCGCCAACGCGCTGCCGTCACCGCTGAGCGAGGAGACGCTGGAGCGGTTGCGCGGCTTGGGGGACCCGACGTCGATGCGTGACGTGGTGGAGGTCTACCAGCCGCTGACCCGGCTGCTCAGCCTGCACTTCCGGCACCGTGGCAACCTCTACCGGTCCACCAACACGTTCCTGCGGCTGGACGTCAAGCGCACTCCGTTCGTCATCGGCATCGCCGGCTCGGTCGCCGTGGGCAAGTCGACGACGGCCCGGCTGCTCGCCGAGCTGCTGCGCAACTGGCCCGACCACCCCAACGTCGAGCTGGTCACCACCGACGGCTTCCTCTACCCCAATGAGGAGCTGAAACGGCGCGGCATCATGCACCGCAAGGGCTTCCCCGAGTCGTACGACCGGCGGGCGCTGCTGCGCTTCGTGATCGACGTGAAGTCGGGCCGCCCCGAGGTCACCGCCCCGGTCTACTCGCACCTGTCGTACGACATCGTGCCGGACGAGCGGCTGGTGGTCCGGCGGCCCGACATCGTCGTGGTGGAGGGCCTGAACGTGCTGCAGCCGGCCCGGGTGCACGCCGACGGGTCGACCGGTCTGGCGCTGAGCGACTTCTTCGACTTCTCCGTGTACGTCGACGCCGCCTCGGAGGACATCCGGACCTGGTACCTGGAGCGGTTCATGTCGCTGCGGGAGACCGCCTTCCGTGATCCGCGGTCGTACTTCCGCCGCTACGCCGAGATGAGCCAGGAGGGCGCCACCCGGCAGGCGGCGAACATCTGGGACACCATCAACGGCCCGAACCTCGCCCTGAACATCCGCCCGACCCGGGGCCGCGCCACCGCGATCCTCCGCAAGGGCGCCAACCACGAGGTCAAGTGGGTGCGGATCCGCAAGATCTGACCCCGCCGTCCAGCCCGATCATCCGTCCGGGATCGCACCCCGATCCCCGTCCCTGCGTCCCACCCCGACCATCCACCCGGAATCGCACCCCGATCCCCGTCCCTGCGTCCCGTACGCGCTGACCCGAGGAGCACCATGACCGACCCGTCGGACCACGCCACCCCATCGGCCCATGACCCGGTGGTCGCCAACGTCTGGTACGACCGCGACGAGGACGCGGTGCTGGGCCTGTTCGCGCCGGACGGCTCCGAGCTGACCGTGGCCGTCACGATCGGACAGCGCTGGCCGACGTTCGGCCGACTGCTGACGATGCTGTCCCCGCACCTGGTCCGGTCCTCGGTGCGGGGCTTCCTGGAGCAGCTCGAGGGCGCCGGCATGGTACTGAGCGGCTACACCGCCCACGACCTGGCCGATTTCGAGCGGGGCCGCCGGGCCAACCCCTGACCGGCCGTACATCTGACCGACCGTACGTACGTCTGGTTGACCGTACGTCCGACCGACCGTACGTCTGGTTGGCCGTACGCCAGACGGCGCAAGCAAGCGACTCTCCGCCGGCCGTACGTCCGGTCGGTGAGGCCGCCGCCCGGTCGGCGGAAACGCCGGCAGGCTCAGTGGGCGGCGCTGCGCAGCGACAGACGCTCGGCCACCACGGCGGCGAGTCCCTCGGCGACGGCGCGGGAGAGGTCGGCGTCCTCACACTCGACCATCACCCGGACGACCTGTTCGGTGCCGGAGGGGCGCAGCAGCACCCGGCCCCGTGAGCCGACGGCGGCGTTGGCCGCGGCGACCGCGGCGAGCACCTCGGTGTCGGTGGCGGCGCGGTGCTTGTCGACGTCGGGGACGTTGATCAGCACCTGGGGGACGCGTCGGACGACGGCGGCGAGGTCGGCCAGTGGCGCACCGGTGTCGGCCATCACGGCCATCAGCAGCAGCGCGGTGAGCGTGCCGTCGCCGGTGGTGACGAGATCGCGCAGGATGACGTGCCCGGCCTGCTCCCCGCCGAGGTTGAGGCCGCCGTCACGCATCGCCTTCATCACGTGCCGGTCGCCGACGTCGGTACGGACCACCCGGATGCCACGGGCGTTGAGGGCGTGGTCGAGACCGATGTTGCTCATCGTGGTGACCACGACGGCATCCCCCTTGAGCAGCCCACGGTCGTGCAGGGCGAGGGCGAGAGTGGCGATGATCTGGTCGCCGTCGATGATGTCCCCGTCGGCGGCTGCGGCGATGGCGCGGTCGGCGTCCCCGTCGAGGGCGATGCCGAGATCGGCGCCGTGCTCGAGGACGGCACGCTGCAATTCAGCCGGGTGGGTGGAGCCGCAACGGTCGTTGATGTTGGTGCCGTCGGGCTTGCCGTTGATCACGACAACCTCGGCCCCGAGTTCCCGGAAGGCGGCGGGGGCGGTGCGGTGCGCGGCACCGTTGGCGAGGTCCAGAACGACCTTCAGCCCGGCCAGGGAGACGTTGTCCTGGGTGACGGTCCGCAGCGTGGTGACGAGATGGTGGACGTAGTCGTCCACGAGCTGGGGGGCATCGCTGACCCGGCCCACGGCCGCACCCATCGGACGCTGCCACGGTTCGAGCATCCGGGCCTCGATGGCGTCCTCCGTGGCGTCGTCGAGTTTCCAGCCTCCGGCCCGGAAGAACTTCAGGCCGTTCTCCGGCATCGGATTGTGACTGGCCGTGAGCATCACACCGAGGTCGGCGTCGCCGGCCCGCACGAGATGTGCGAGCCCGGGGGTCGGCACGACACCGACCCGGACGACGTCGACCCCGGTGCTGGCCAGTCCGGCGATCACGGCGCACTCCAGGAACTCACCGCTGATCCTGGGGTCGCGGCCCACGAGTGCCCTGAGGCGGCGTTGACCGCCGCCCTCGCCGAGGACGTGGGACGCCGCGACCGCCAGGTCGAGCGCCAGCTCTGCTGTGAGATCCTGGTTCGCGCGTCCGCGGACGCCGTCCGAACCGAAGAGACGACCCATGTGAGTCAGCCCAGAGGGGCCTTGATCAGCGCTTCGAGTACTGCGGAGCCTTGCGGGCCTTCTTCAGGCCGGCCTTCTTGCGCTCCACCGCACGCGCGTCGCGGGTCAGCATGCCGGCCTTCTTCAGGCTCGGGCGGCTGGCCTCGGCGTCGACGGCGTTCAGTGCCCGGGCGACACCCAGCCGCATCGCGCCGGCCTGGCCGGAGGGGCCACCACCGTGCACGCGGGCGATGACGTCGTAGGCGCCCTCGACACCGGCGATGACGAACGGCTCGTTCACCAGCTGCTGGTGGATCTTGCTCGGGAAGTAGTCCGCGAGGGCCCGCCCGTTGAGGGACCACTGCCCGGTGCCCGGAACGATCCGGACGCGGGCGACGGCTTCCTTGCGGCGGCCGGTGGCCATGCCGGGGGCGATGATGGCCTGGCGCTCACCCGGGGCAGCGGTGCCGGCGGCGGCCTGTCCCTCGGAGCGGTAGGCGATCTCGCGGTCGCCCTCGGTGAAGGAGACGAGCTCCTCGCTGGTATCGGTGGTCTCTTCGACGTTTTCAGACACTTGGTTGATCCTCGGCAATCAGTGGGTCACTGGGCGATCTGGACGATCTCGTACGGCTGCGGGTTCTGCGCCGCGTGCGGGTGCTCAGGGCCGCCGTAGACCTTGAGCTTGCCCATCAGCTTGCGGCTCAGACGGTTCTTGGGGAGCATGCCCCAGACCGCCAGTTCCACGGCGCGACGCGGATCCTTCTGGAGGAGGTCGCCGTACGCCACGGACTTCAGGCCGCCCGGCTCACCGCTGTGCCGGAACGCCAGCTTGTCAGTGGCCTTCTTGCCGGTCAGCCGGATCTTGGAAGCGTTCACCACCACGACGAAGTCACCACCGTCGATGTGCGGGGCGAAGGTCGCCTTGTGCTTTCCGCGCAGCAGGGTCGCGGCGGTCACGGCGAGGCGGCCGAGGGTCACACCCTCGGCATCAATGACATGCCAATGGCGCTCGATCTCGCCGGGCTTCGGGCTGTACGTAGACACGGTCGGGGACCACTTCCACTAGGTAGTTTTACGTTCTCTCTTGCGCAGTGCGACCGGGGAGCCAGGACCGCCACACCCGGACACCGGGGCGACAGGCTCGCTGGCATAGCGTCGCCAAGCGCAACATCGCAATAGGTTACCGTCGCCGACAGCTCCGGTCAAAACAGCAGGTCGGGCGGGCCCTGCCGGAGGCGGCCGGGGTCGGGGCCCGGGCCGCGGATGATGATGCCTGTCTACCACACGACGTGACGCAGCCGACGCCCACCCGTCGCCGGAACGGACCCCGGGTGACCCTATCGTGCCGACATGGGAGAGACTCTGACCATTCGCGACAATCGCACCGGGGAGACCTACGAGCTTCCGGTCTCCGAGGGGACGCTGCGGGCGAAGGATCTGTTCCGGATCCGCGACGCCGACGGCCATGGCCTGGTGTCCTTCGACCCCGGCATGTTCAACACGGCCACCTGCCATTCCTCGGTCGCCTACATCCACGGTGACAAGGGCATCCTCGACTACCGCGGCTACCCGATCGAGGAGCTCGCCGAGAGGTGCAGCTACCTCGAGGTCGCCTACCTCCTGGTCTACGGGGAACTCCCGACCGGCGCCCAGCTGGACCAGTGGGAGTACGACATCAACCACCACATGTTCATCCCGGAGAACGTCAAGAAGCTGATCGACGCGTTCCCGTACGACGCCCACCCGATGGCGAAGCTGATGTCGGCGGTGAGCTCACTGCACGCCTTCTACCCGGAGTCGCGCGAGGCCGACCTGCACCTCAGCCCGCACCTGCAGATCCGCCGGCTGATCGCCAAGATGCCGACCCTGGCGGCGTTCTCCTACCGGCACTCCGCCGGTCTGCCCTTCGTCTATCCGCGCGACGACATCTCCTATGTGGAGAACTTCATGCGGATGCTGTTCATGATGGGCGAGCGTGACTACCGCCCCGACCCGCGGCTGGTCCATGCCCTGGAGGTGCTGTTCGTCCTGCACGCCGACCACGAGCAGAACTGTTCGACGACCACCGTGCGCACCGTGGCCTCCTCCGGCAACGGCCCCTACACCTGCGTGTCGGCCGGCATCGGGGCGCTGTTCGGCCCGCTGCACGGCGGCGCCAACGAGGCGGTGCTGCGGATGCTGCGCGAGATCGGCGACGTGTCCCACGTTCCGGAGTTCATCCGGGGGGTGAAGACCGGCGGCGCCCGGCTGATGGGGTTCGGCCACCGGGTCTACAAGAACTACGACCCGCGCGCCCGGATCATCAAGTCGACCGCGCACGACGTGTTCGAGGTGACCGGCGTCAACCCGCTGCTGGAGATCGCCCTCGAGCTGGAGAGGATCGCCCTGGAGGACGAGTACTTCGTCACGCGGCGGCTCTACCCGAACGTCGACTTCTACTCCGGCCTGATCTACGAGGCCCTCGGCTTCGAGCCGGAGATGTTCACCGCCCTGTTCGCCATCCCGCGCACCGCCGGCTGGCTGGCCCAGTGGATGGAGGGCGCCAACGACGCCGAGCAGAAGATCGTCCGGCCCAAGCAGATCTACACCGGTCCCGCCCGCCGCCACTTCGTCCCGATCGACCAGCGCGGCTGACCCTCTCCTCACCCCACCCCGGGCCGGGGGGGGGGGGGGGGG